>JBAHZX010000086.1:0-16250 GCA_037132815.1 Shewanella sp. | reverse complement strand
AACGGATTTAAGGTTAAAATGCCGTCACTCCAATACTCAAAATAATACTAATTAAGGAGAATTCAGGTGGCAACAACCTCATTCTACAACCAGATCAATCAACAACTTGCTGAAGTAAAATCCGCTGGCTTATATAAGAGTGAGCGTATCATCGTCTCTCCTCAGCAGACCGAAATTCGAGTTAATGGTACGGAAGTAATAAACTTCTGTGCCAATAATTATCTTGGTTTAGCTAATCACCCTGAACTCATCAAGGCGGCACAAGCGGGCTTAAACAATCATGGTTTTGGCATGGCTTCAGTTAGGTTTATTTGTGGCACTCAAGATATACACAAGGAACTAGAGTCGAACCTCAGCGAATTTTTAGGCATGGAAGACACCATTCTTTATTCATCATGTTTCGATGCAAACGCAGGCCTTTTTGAAACCTTACTTAGCGCGGAAGATGCCATTATCTCTGACGCGCTAAACCACGCATCGATTATCGACGGTGTTCGTCTCTGTAAGGCGCAACGTTTCCGCTACGCTAACAACGACATGGTCGCCCTCGAAGAGCAGCTTAAGGCTGCTAAAGCCGGTGGCGCACGTAACATATTAATTGCCACTGATGGGGTGTTCTCCATGGACGGTGTTATCGCTAACCTTAAAGGTGTGTGTGATCTTGCCGATAAATATGGCGCACTCGTCATGGTCGATGACTCTCACGCAGTAGGATTTATTGGTCACAATGGTCGCGGCACTCACGAATATTGTGACGTGATGAATCGTGTCGACATCATCACGGGAACGTTAGGGAAGGCACTTGGTGGTGCATCGGGAGGATTCACTGCGGCGAAGAAAGAAGTCGTTGATTGGTTACGTCAACGTTCACGCCCATACCTTTTCTCTAACTCTTTAGCACCTTCAATTGTCACCGCATCTATCCATGTGCTTGAAATGCTTAAAACAGGACAGGCATTACGTGAAGCGGTCTGGGACAACAGTCGCTATTTCCGTGAAAAAATGACTAAAGCTGGCTTTACCTTAGGTGGTGCCGATCACGCCATTATTCCCGTGATGATCGGCGATGCAAAACTGGCTGGTGACTTCGCTAACCGTCTACTTGAAGAGCATATCTATGTGGTTGGTTTTTCTTTCCCTGTCGTTCCTAAGGGACAAGCACGGATCCGTACTCAGATGTCTGCTGCTCACACTAAGGATCAGCTAGATAAAGCTATCGAGTCATTTACTCGCATCGCCAAAGAGATGAGTATTATTTAACGACTTAGCCTGCAAGTTCAGCCAATAGACTGTTAAACTCAAGCCGATACCAGTCTACTTCTGTATATGTAGGTTGCTATCTCGTTATATCCAAATTGTTACAAACAAGGCGCTGGTTCAGGAACGCACCTTCATAAATACACCTGAATAGTCGGCGCCTAAAAGACTCTTGAAAGGCTACAAAATGAAAGCATTAAGTAAATTAAAGCCTGAACAAGGCATTTGGATGGTTGATGCACCTAAACCAGAATTGGGGCATAACGATCTTTTGATCAAAATCCGCAAAACAGCCATCTGCGGTACCGACGTACATATCTACAATTGGGATACATGGTCACAAAATACGATCCCGGTCCCCATGGTAGTTGGACATGAATATGTGGGTGAAGTGATCGAAATCGGTCAGGAAGTCCGTGGTTTTTCCCTTGGAGATCGAGTTTCAGGTGAAGGGCATATTACCTGTGGCCACTGTCGTAACTGTCGCGCAGGTCGTACTCACCTATGCCGTAACACCTCTGGTGTCGGCGTGAACCGTGACGGTGCTTTCGCGGAATATCTTGTTATACCCGCATTTAACGCATTTAAAATCCCCGATGATATCTCAGACGATCTTGCCACCATCTTCGATCCCTTTGGCAATGCCGTTCACACCGCACTCTCTTTTGACTTGGTTGGTGAAGATGTATTAATCACCGGAGCTGGTCCTATTGGTATCATGGCCGCCGCAGTATGTCGTCATGTTGGTGCTCGCCATGTTGTGATCACCGACATCAATGAATACAGACTCGAACTAGCAAAGAAAATGGGCGCGACTCGTACAGTCAATGTAGCTAAAGAGAAACTCGAAGATGTTATGACTGAACTTGGCATGACAGAAGGCTTCGATGTCGGATTAGAAATGTCTGGAGTACCCAGTGCATTCCATTCTATGCTAGATACCATGAATCATGGTGGAAAAATCGCTATGCTCGGTATTCCTGGCGATGATATGGCCATCGACTGGAGCAAGGTTATCTTTAAAGGATTGATTATTAAAGGCATCTATGGCCGTGAAATGTTCGAAACCTGGTATAAAATGGCGAGCCTGATCCAATCGGGTCTGGATATCTCACCGATTATTACCCACCACTACAAGATCGATGACTTCCAGCAAGGCTTTGACGCCATGCGTTCAGGTCAATCGGGGAAAGTTATCCTTAGTTGGGATTAATTTACTCGGGTATGATAATTATTAATTAAGGGGCTGTACTATTACGGCCCCTTATCGCACAATTAATCTAAATATAATCATTTTTAGCTGTAAGGCTCTATGTCTAACTTCCAACATTTTAGCGTCAACCAATTAATTCAGCTCTCAGAGAGTAGCACTGATATTCAGATAGTTGATATTCGTGATGCTGCCAGCTTTGCATCAGGTCATATAGAAGGCTCCGTCAATCTCAATAACGAAAACATTGCAGGTTTCATAACAGAAGCAAATATGAATCAACACCTTATAGTTGTATGTTATCAAGGTATTAGCAGCCAAGACGCGGCGCGATATTTAGTTGAACAGGGATTCGACGATGTCTATAGCCTAGATGGCGGCTACCAAGCTTGGCACGAAGCACACTTATAAACAAATAATCTCCATAAAGGATACTCTATGGTTGAAATAGGCAAACTCCCCAATGAGCGAGCGGCTCAGGCGCTGATCGATTACCTTAAAGGCGAGAAAATTGAGTGTAAAATCTTGCCTGCCGAACAAGGGGTCAGTATCTGTGTCCTCAATGACCATCATAGTATTCGTGCCAGACAAGAATTTGAACACTTTACCCACAACCCTCACGACCCTAAATATCTACAGGCTTCTTGGGATAACGGTGATAGTCAGCTTAAACTCGACTACGGCGCTCCTTCTCTACAACTGATCACACAGTTTATTACCGGTGCTGGCCCGTTGACCTTAGGCATCATATTTATCTGTATCTTAGTGTTTGCAGGATTTAATCTGGGCTTTGCCGAGCAAATATACCAACTCTTATCATTTTTTAATGCCACGCCTGGATCTAACCTAAGTGAATTTTGGCGAGTGTTCACCCCAAGCCTACTGCACTTCTCCGCCTTGCATATTATATTCAACTTACTCTGGTGGTGGTATCTGGGAGGAAAGATTGAAAATAAATTAGGAATAATGCCACTACTCACCTTACTGATAGTAGCGGGAACCTTACCTAATATAATCCAGTACTTCATCAGTGGCCCAAACTTCGGAGGCCTATCCGGTGTCGTCTATGCCGTCGTCGGTTACACCTGGATCATGGGATCTAAACGGCCCGAATTAGGCATAGGACTACCCCCAGCCTACATGGGCTTCCTGCTTATCTGGTTAGTTCTTGGATTTACCGATGTGTTCGGGCTCTCTATCGCCAATGGCGCCCACATAGGTGGATTGCTGGTAGGTCTGGCACAAGGCATGATAGACAGTAAAAAAATGAACAGATAGCAATTCCTAGGCTCTAAAGTCTTAGCTAAATCATCTCAACCACTTTCTTCACTAACTTCTCGATACCGACACTCACTTCGGCAATATTACCTGCCAGCATATAGGCGGGTGTGCTCACCAGCTTATTGACCTCATCGACTATGATATCTTGAATTATTGCTTCTTGATGCTTTCCCCCCATCAAGTTAAACGCTTGAGCTATCTCACTGTCATTACCAATAGTGCCTATGACGCCCTCACCGTATAATAGCGGGATCATAATTGGTGCAATACAGATAAAGCCAACAGGCTTGTTACTATTGACAAACTGACTAATAAAACCCCTGACTTCAGGCGTGATAACACAATTGCTACCATTAGTTGCAAAGTTGCATAAATTTTTTGCAGCGCCAAAACCTCCAGGAATAATCAAGGCATCAAACTCATCGAGCTCAAGCGCTCCGGTTGCCTCTATTTCTCCTCTGGCAATGCGAGCCGATTCAACTAAAACATTTCTGCTATGATCTGACTCTACCTCTCCATTTAGATGATTAACCACATGCATCTGTAGAATATTGGGCGCAAAACACTGGTACTTCACGCCTAGCTTTGAAAGCGCTAACATCGATAGAACAGATTCATGTATCTCACTACCATCAAAAACACCCGCTCCACTCAATAAAATTGCTATTTTCTTCATCAAAACCAACCTCTATATAACTTTTTATTGTAACGATATATGTTTTTATTGTAACAACCCAGCAACAAACTCTTGATCTGATTATTGTTCGTGCTAAATTAGTGCATCAACTTTATCAAGCGCTTTATATTTAGCCAACAGTAGAGCCTCAAAACACAGTAAAATAATTAAGTCCACAATTAGTATGATTTTCAGCAAACCAAGACCTCGTTAACATGATTTTTATTTTTATTATTAAATCAATGTATTACAAGAAATCCGTTTCTGTTGCATGACTAGGTTCCCCAACGAATAGTAAGTTTAATTCACAGACTTATCCACAACCTGTGTATTATTTTTCGTGGCTGAATTTCCCCTTCTGTGGCATGCTAGCATCAATATCAAAAAAACACTCAAAATCAGAGCCATTCAGAGTCCTCGAAACCTAAATCGAAACCCAAATTATGCCGAAAATTGCCGAAAATCCGTTAGTCCTAGTAGATGGCTCATCCTACCTTTATCGTGCCTACTATTCACCACCACACCTTACCAATTCTAAGGGGGAAGCCACCGGCGCTGTTTATGGCGTAATTAACATGTTACGTAGCCTTCTCAAACAATATGAACCGACTCAGATGGCGGTAATTTTCGATGCGAAGGGTAAAACATTTCGTAACGACATGTATGAAGATTATAAAGCCCAAAGGCCTCCTATGCCAGATGATCTTCGCACTCAGATAGCGCCTCTGCATAACATTATACGTGCTATGGGACTGCCTCTTGTGTGTATTTCAGGAGTCGAGGCCGATGATGTCATCGGGACTATTTCAACCCAAGCGAGTAAAGAGGGCAGAGCCGTGCTAATCAGCACAGGTGATAAGGATATGGCCCAACTCGTCGATAAAAATGTCACGCTAATCAACACCATGACCAATACCATCATGGGGCCTAACGAAGTCACAAAAAAATTTGGTGTTGGGCCTGAGCTTATTATCGACTTATTAGCCCTGCAGGGTGACAAAGCCGACAATATACCTGGGCTTCCTGGTGTAGGCGAGAAAACTGCCGTGGCTATGTTAACGGGAGTCGGCGGTATAGATAAGATTCTTGCCGCTCCGGAAAAAATGCTAGAACTCGGCTTCCGAGGCTCTAAAACCATGCCGGCTAAGCTTGCCGAACATAAAGATATACTCAAACTTTCCTATGAACTTGCAACAATTAAATTAGATGTTGAACTCGAGCAAAGTTGGCAAGAGCTCACGATCAAACCGACAGACCGTGATAAATTAATAAAATGCTTCGCTGAAATGGAGTTTAAGCGTTGGTTAGCTGAAGTACTCGATAATAAGACCGGTTCGACTAAAAGTGAAGATACAGCCGATGAAGAGGTGATCAAGCAAGACATTAAAACTGAATACACCACTATATACACCCATGATGAGCTAGATTTTTGGATAGATAAACTAGCTAATGCAGAGCTCATCGCCATAGATACAGAAACGACCAGTCTCAACTATATGGAAGCCAAATTAGTTGGTATCTCTTTCGCAATAGAAGCAGGTAAGGCAGCCTACCTTCCACTAGGCCACGACTATTTAGATGCACCTGAGCAGCTGGACCAATTTGAAGCCCTAGCGAAACTCAAGCCTATACTAGAAAACCCTGAGCTTAAAAAGGTGGGTCAGAACCTTAAGTATGACATCAGTATTTTTGCCAATGTGGGCATTAAGCTGCAAGGCATAGCCTTCGATACCATGCTTGAATCCTATGTGTTCAACTCCGTCGCAACGAAGCACAACATGGATGACCTTGCACTTAAATATCTAGGTCACAAGAATATTAGCTTCGAAGAGATCGCCGGCAAAGGGGTCAAACAACTCACCTTCAATCAGATCGACCTAGAAACCGCAGCTCCCTATGCCGCAGAAGACGCCGACATAACCCTTAGGTTACACCAACATTTATGGCCAAGATTAGAGAAAGAACCAGAACTGGCTGCGGTGTTTACCGATATTGAACTACCACTCATTCAAATACTGTCGGATATTGAGCGAGGAGGCGTTTTAATCGATAGCATGATGTTAGGCCAGCAGAGTGAAGAACTCGCCAGAACCATAGATGAATTAGAACAAAAAGCCTTCGATATCGCGGAGGAGAAATTCAACTTGAGTTCACCTAAGCAGCTTCAAACACTATTTTTTGAAAAATTGGGTTACCCCATTATCAAAAAAACCCCCAAAGGTGCACCTTCGACTGCCGAAGATGTATTAATCGAGTTGGCCTTAGATTACCCACTGCCTAAGATCATACTCCAACACCGCAGTTTAGCTAAGCTAAAGAGCACCTACACAGACAAACTGCCCCTCATGGTCAATGCTCAGAGTGGCCGTGTGCACACGAGTTATCATCAGGCGAATGCAGCAACTGGGCGCCTGTCTTCCAGTGAGCCTAACCTACAGAACATCCCTATTCGTACTGAAGAGGGTCGTAGAATACGTCACGCCTTTATTGCACGTGAAGGCAAAAAGGTACTCGCTGCGGATTACTCACAAATTGAATTACGCATCATGGCTCACCTGTCTCAAGATAAGGGCTTGCTCACAGCCTTCGCTGCAGGTAAGGATATTCATAGGGCAACCGCTGCCGAGGTTTTTGATGTGGACTTCGATGACGTCACCACAGAGCAACGTCGTCGCGCTAAAGCAGTAAACTTTGGACTCATTTATGGTATGTCGGCATTTGGACTCGCTAAGCAACTAGACATTTCTCGCCCAGAGGCTCAAAAGTATATCGACACCTACTTTAAACGATACCCAGGTGTACTCCAATATATGGAAGAAACTCGTGCCGAAGCCGCAGAACTTGGTTACGTCTCTACACTCTACGGTCGCCGACTTTACCTGCCTGCCATTAAAGACAGAAATGCAATGAGACGTCAGGCGGCAGAGCGAGCGGCGATTAATGCCCCCATGCAAGGTACCGCGGCCGATATCATCAAAAAGGCCATGATCAACATAGCCCACTGGATAGCTACTGAGACTCAGGGTGAGATCGACATGGTCATGCAGGTCCACGATGAACTGGTGTTTGAAGTCGACAGCGATAGGGCTGAAGAGATGCAAAAGAAAGTTTGTCAATTAATGGCCGATGCCGTCAGCCTGGATGTCGAACTCCTTGCTGAAGCTGGAATAGGTGATAACTGGGAACAGGCTCATTAGTTCTGGTTGGTTTAATTAATTTCCCCTCCAGAAAGCCTTTGATAGAAACCGAAGGCTTTCAACTTTCTACTCCTGATATTTTCATCATCGACTGCTTAATATAAGAGACTAGTTTTAGCTTAATAAAAAATAAATTTTCGGCTTTTAAAGCTAGGCTTCATCCTCCTAGGCTTTGGCTAGCACATCGAGTAACCATAGAGGATGACACCAAGAGTTTAAAATATCTAAAACCTTAGCCTTACCTATACCTTTAAGCGATGAGAAAGGTTCGACCTTAACCCGAACATCAAAATCACTCAGATGCTTTCTGACTTCATTGACCATCTTCATGCGCTCACTCTGCTTCATCTTATCAGCTTTGGTTAACAGAGCTAACACTGGAATTTCACTCTCGACGGCCCATTCAATCATCTGCATATCGAGATCTTTCAATGGATGTCTGATATCCATCAGAATCACAATACCACCTAGACACTGACGCTTCTGTAAGTATTCCCCCAGAGCTTGCTGCCATTTCTTCTTCAGGGCAAGTGGCACTTTAGCAAAACCGTACCCAGGAAGATCTACCAATCTACGATGCTCATCTAATTCGAACACATTAATTAATTGAGTTCTTCCCGGGGTCCTACTGGTCCGAGCCAGACTCTTCTGATCTGTAAGAAGGTTCAGAGCACTTGACTTACCCGCGTTCGAGCGCCCAGCGAAAGCGATTTCAACTCCAGCATCTCCAGGCAAGTACTCATTAAGGTGTGCGATATTAGGCGCACTGATTAAAAACTTTGCTTTACGAAAATCGATACGAGATTCCGTCACTACTGACTCCAAGAATATTAGGTTTTACACTATAAATATCGAAGAGTTGCTTACATTTTCACAGTTTCGTGTAAAATATAACCCCGATCACATAAATAGCATTTTATCACGCTTGCGGGCTCAGCTAGTAAGCTCAGGACAAAAAATTTAACAATAAGTTGGAACGCCATGAAAAAGTTAGCTCTTGCGCTATCAGTGTTAGCCTGTATCTCTTCGCCAGCAATGGCCGAAGGTAATACAGAGACTGGAAAAACTAAAGCCATTGTTTGTTCTGCCTGTCACGGTGTTGATGGTAACAGCATGATAGACATGTATCCAAAGCTTGCTGGTCAGCAAGCCACCTACTTGATTAAGCAACTACACGATTTCCAGAGTGCTGCTAAAACAAGTGGAAAAGAGGGCCGTAACGATCCCATTATGGGTGGTATGGCATTAATGCTTAACGAACAAGATATTGAAGATGTCGCTGCATACTATTCTTCACAAACTAAAGCTATTATCGAAATAAAAGATATACCGATTCTAGGTGAGCGGCTATATAAAGGTGGTGACATGACTCGCGGAATTACTGCTTGTATAGCTTGTCACGGCCCGGAAGGTGTGGGAAATGAGTTAGCAGGCTTCCCTGAAATTGGTGGTCAACATGCGAACTATCTCAAAATACAACTTAACAAGTTTAGCGATACAAATCGTAATAACGACTTAAATGGTATGATGCAAGATATCGCGAAAAAACTGACAAGTGATGATATCGAGGCATTATCTAAATATATATCAAACCTTAAGTAAACACGGATACTTGAAATAAAAATGAGTGTCTCTGACATTTTTTTGGAAGGTGATAGTCGTACTATTGCCTTTTTTTATGGCAAGATATTACTATTCCTGTCGATAGTGAGTAGAACCATACCTAATATGCTTAGATGCCCTCTTTGTTACAACGAAAAGACTTCACTATTTTATCGAGACAAAAAGCGCAGTATCTACAACTGTCATCACTGTCAGTTAGTATTCTCCGACGCTAATATCCATCTCCCCCCACAGGTAGAGAAAAAGCGATATCAACGGAGTGCCAGTAAATACCAAAAACCCTTGAAACATTTTTTACTCAGTCTGATACAGCAAATTACACAAGAAACTGAACAATCATTAATCGGACTTAACTTCGGCCGTTTAGCCGACACTCAGACCCTCAACACCATCAAAGCCCAAGGGCATGACTTACGTCAATATGATCCTCACTTTGCCCCCGACCATAGCCTATTGAAACAACAATATGACTTTATCAGCTGTTATCGTGTATTCGAGCATTTCCGTTCCCCATTCAAGGAGTGGTCACTTTTGTGTAAACTCTTGAAACCCAGTGCTTGGCTAGCAATAAACACTAAATTACTTACCAAGGTCGACGCTTTTGATAGGTGGCATCACAAGAATAATCTGACTCATGTCAGCTTTTATCAAGCAGAGACCTTCGAGTTTCTAGCCGAACAGGCAGGTTTTAGGCTATTATTCGCAGCAAATGATCTCATCTTGGTGCAAAAACCATCAGGATCTGATATAAAACGCGACCGAAGTTCACTAATTGCTCTGTGATCAGCGCATTTATATCTAAATTTGTATTACCCGTTATTGAGAAAAGCCATGTCACACTCTAAGAAGTCCCGTAAAGCCAATGAAAATGCGCCTAAGCTAGCTCCAAGAACCAATAAGAGTGAACGTGTTACAGGCAAGAAGAAAAAATCAGGAAACAAAGCCGGTAGCCGTCACGATTCAAATATTATTGGTAAAAAAGGTGATTCAGCAGCCACCAGAAAAGATCCACGACATGGTAGCAAGAAGGCAATAAAACTTGATATTCCAAGCCAAGTCCAAATTATCGTCCCTAAGAAAGAGCAAAGTCCAAAACTGACTGATGATCAGAAGCTGTTAAAACTCGAAGAAAACCCAAAACTAAACCAACTGCTCGATATGCTTGAAGAGGGTAAAGAGCTCAGCCAAGATGATCAAAAATGGATCAATAAAACGCTTAATAAAATCGAAGCTCTCATGGAGCGCCTAGGGATTAATGAGGAAGATGACCTTAACCAGGTTGTTCAGTCTACAGCAGCGAGCAGCGACGACGATCTATTAGACAAATTTGCATCTGGCGCCGATCTGCTAAAAGATTATCAAAATAAAGATTAATGCTTAGTTCCTTATTGAATCGGCACCTATTCAGGTGCCCTTCTATAGCGACAGGATAGAACATGACAATACTGCTAACAGCCATAGGTTTTATCATCATTATCCCCCTTGCGGGTTACGCCATAGCCTTATTACTTAAACTACATAATCAAAGCAACCAAAAGAAGAAGCATCAGCAAGAATTGACTGACAAAAATCAAGATCGCCTTAATGAGCACTTAAGCAGCATTCGCTACATTGCGACCGCTATGCTAGAAGATCGCTGCGAGCTGTCAGAAGGCGTTATGAGAATAGCTAAGTTGTTCTGTATTTTATCTATGTCTGAACAAGTAGAAACTCAATATCCGGCTATTTTCAAACATTTTGCGGTGATCCAAGATCACCCCATCATGGATAAGCGAAAAATATTGAAGAAGCAACTACGGATGAAGCTTGATTTTGCCCGAATCCGCTCCGAAGCAGAGCTTGAAGTCAATATTCTGGAAGAAGCACAACGGTTAACCCATTTTACACCAAACCCACTACATTAGCTCGATTAAGCTCTTCGACTCCGCATACTCAACTATGCTCAATAAGCCTATTAGAGAAGTGATTTATTAGCGGTAAGCAAGGTCTATCTGAGTAACGACTCCTGCATTATTCTAGCTCCTATATTCATATCATCGTACAATAGCATATCCTTGTTGCTTGAATTAAAAAGCTTGAATACCTCTGAGATAAGCAAATATTTCATAATAATGGCACAGGCAAGCGCTCTAATTTCATAGATATCCCTATCGAATTAGTGATTCTATTTCAATTTATACAACATGGATCAAGGTTATTAAATCAGTAATCATGCATACTTTACACTTTGCTAAACTATCACTCTGGAGGACACGCCTTGAAGCAGCCCACCCAAATTAGTTGGGATCAGTCAATGATCGAAAAATACAATTACAGCGGTCCCCGTTATACCTCTTACCCAACGGCACTTGAGTTCGATAGCTCATTCACCGAAGAAAAACTGCTGACTTCGATTAAGAACAGTAAGAGTGATAAGCTTTCTCTGTATATCCATATCCCATACTGCGCTAAGCTTTGTTACTACTGTGGCTGTAACAAAATCATCACTCGTCATCAGCATAAAGCAGATCAGTACCTCGACTATCTAGCGTCGGAAATTATCAAGCGCTCACCTCTGTTTGAGAAATATCTCGTCACCCAGATCCATTGGGGCGGTGGAACGCCAACCTTTCTGCGTCCAGATCAAATCCTTAAGTTATCAAAACTAATCAAGGCTAATTTCAATGTAGCTGAAGTCGGTGAATACTCAATTGAAGTCGATCCCCGTGAAATTGAACTCACCATGCTAGATACGCTTAAAGAGGCTGGATTTAATCGTATATCTATTGGTGTCCAAGACTTCAATAAAAAGGTACAGATTGCCGTCAACCGCGAGCAAGATGAGCAGTTCATTTTCGATCTGATGGCAAAAGCCAAAGAGCTTGGCTTTGTCTCGACGAACATCGATCTTATCTATGGTCTACCTCATCAAACACCTGAGACCTTTGCAGAAACCATGCAACGTGTCTTAGATCTGGATCCAGACCGTCTTTCTGTCTTTAATTATGCGCATTTACCTTCTCGTTTTGCGGCTCAACGTAAGATTAAAGATGAAAATTTGGCTTCACCGCAACAAAAACTAGATATGTTACACCAAACAATCGAAACCTTAACTGGTGCTGGCTATCAATACATAGGTATGGATCACTTTGCCAAACCTGATGACGAGCTATCTATTTTGCAAAATGAAGGCCGACTCCACAGAAACTTCCAAGGCTACACTACCCAAGAAGAATGTGACTTATTAGGCTTAGGGGTATCGTCAATCAGTCAGATTGGTGATTGTTATGCCCAGAACCAGAAAGATATTCGCCCTTACTTCGAGTCTATTGATGCTAATGGTCATGCATTATGGAAAGGCTGTGGCCTGAATCATGATGATGAAATCCGCCGCGTGGTAATTAAACAGCTTATCTGCCACTTCGAATTAGAGATGGCTCAAATCGATGAAAAGCTGGGGATTAAATTCGAAGACTACTTCAATGAAGATCTCAAGCTACTGCAAACATTTATCGATGATAAACTCGTTGATATCACAGACAGAAAGATCACTATCAGCCCAACGGGTCGCTTGTTAATCCGCAATATTTGTATCTGTTTCGATATTTACTACAGAGAGAAAGCTCGTCAACAACAGTTCTCACGTGTAATTTAACAGCACATGAAACACCGCTTTAAAGCCGACATCTAGTCGGCTTTTTAGTTTGCCCATTTTATAATTATTTTTGTATACAATTTGTTATCTTTGGTGAGTCTAAGGCATAATCGACTGCATAATAATAATTAATAATAAGGTCTCTTTAATGCGTAAGTTGCTACTTCCCGCTTTACTCACTGTTTTTCTTAGTGCTTGTCAAAGTGTTCCCACAGAACAAGCTCTATCTATAACGCCAACCGAAAGCCCATTAACTATGGGAGTTAGCGACCCAAGACTCAAGGCCATTATAGAGACAGATTGGAAAATTCAACTCGATAAAAACCCATCACAGGCTTTTTCAGAGGGTGATGCTAGTGCAGCGGGTAAATTACCCGATCTATCTTCAGCCAAACTGGCACATATTAATCAAAGTAAACGCACGCTGCTCATCACGCTCAAAGCATTAGACAGAGATACTCTCTCGAAAGAGGACAAGATCAATGCCCAGATCCTCCAGGGACAGCTGCAAAATAGTGTCGACCTGTATAAATACAAGAGTCACTACCAGCCCATCACGGCCGAGAGTGGTTTTCATGCTTATATAGCCTCTATCGCCAAGGCAAAATTCGCAACTGAACAAGATTACCAACACTATATTACCAAGTTACAAAATCTAACCACCTACTTCGCTCAGCAAACTTATTGGCTAGAACAGGGCTTAAATTCAGGGATCACGCCACCAAAAGTCACCCTAAATGGCTTCGAAGACAGCATCAGTGCATTCATAACGCCTGTGGAAGACTCTTCTTATTTCAAACCTTTCACTCACTATCCAAAGCATTTTAGTCAGGATAAAAAAAACGCCCTGACGGCCCAAGGTCGTTTGATCATAGAACAACAGGTACTGCCACTTTATCAGGCATTCTATGATTTCATGACCAAAGAGTATATTCCCGGAGCCCGCACAGATATTTCCAGTGCCAGCCTTCCCGATGGTGCCACCTTCTATGAAAATCGAGTGCGTTATTACACCACCCTTGACATGACCTCGGATGAGGTACACCAGTTGGGCTTAAAAGAGGTAAAACGTATCAGGATCGAGATGCAGGCCATCATAGACTCTCTTGAATTTGAAGGTGATTTCGCCGAATTTCTGCACTTTTTAAGAACAGACTCTCAGTTCTATCCTAAAACGGCCGAAGAATTACTCAAAGAAGCAGCCTTTATCGCCAAGAAAGCAGATGCCATATTGCCTAAATACTTCGGCAAGTTACCTAGGACACCATACGGCATACAAGCTGTCCCAGCTGAAATAGCACCTAAGTACACCACAGGCCGCTACTCAGGTTCCAGCCGTGATGATGAGCCAGGATACTACTGGGTCAACACCTACGCCTTAGATAAACGGCCTCTATATGAACTGGAAGCCCTGACCTTGCACGAAGCCGTACCCGGTCATCACTTACAAATATCCCTCAATAAAGAACTCACCAACCTGCCGAACTTCCGCCGTTATAGCTATATTTCAGCCTTCGGCGAAGGCTGGGGGCTTTACTCCGAGTATTTGGGATTAGAAGCGGGTTTCTATCAAGATCCCTACAGCAACTTTGGCCGCTTAACCTATGAGATGTGGCGTGCGGCTCGTCTTGTCATAGACACTGGCATACATGCTAAGGACTGGAGTCGGCAGCAGGCACTGAATTTTATGGCAAGTAACACGGCTCTGTCCATGCACAATGTCACCACAGAAATCGATCGCTATATCTCATGGCCCGGCCAAGCCTTATCATACAAAATTGGCGAACTCACTATTAAGCGCCTAAGGTCTGAGGCAGAAGAAGAGTTAGGTGAAAAGTTTGATATTAGAGCCTTCCACGATGCTATCTTGGAAAATGGTTCTGTACCCATGTCGGTGCTAGAGCAACAAATCGCAGACTTTATCTCCTCTGAAAGAATAAAAAGTAGTTAACTAAGCCAATCAAGTTACGAGTATCTAAAAATGGACCTTCTTAGGCGGTACCCGTGACTCGCAGCAATTTTATACTCTGTGATACACTACCAAACAAGATACATAAGCTCAGTAAAAATCATGCCATTAACTGTCAATTCACCAATAAATGATCACGTTAGCCTCCAAACAAAGCCACTCTCCTCTGAATTCATGCTCAATACCAATGAGCAGCAAACATTCTGGAGTGGCGTGACAGAGTCAGTCATAAACACTGATGATAATGTCTCTCTCGCCTATATGTTTATTGAACATCCAAACAGAGCACAAGCTATAGTGATCAGCAATGGTCGCATCGAGTCTTATCTTAAATACAAAGAGCTTATCTTCGACTTTTACAATCAGGGCTACAGTGTTTTCGCACTGGATCATCGCGGTCAGGGGTTATCGACTCGCACCACAGCCAATCCCCATCACGGGCACATAGAAAAATTCAGTACTTATATCGATGATTTTGCTTTTTTTATCGACTCAGTGATCGCCCCTAAGCAGTATCAAGCACTATATCTGGTAGGCCACTCAATGGGCGGTACCATCGGTACTCTTTATATGGACAAATATCCTAATACCTTCAAGGCTGCTGTCTTCTCTGCTCCAATGTACGGTATCAACCTGCCAATCAGTTGCCGTTTTATCCGCTGGTTAACGGATCTACTGGCGACTAGGAAAGGAGCGGAGCCTAATTATGTATTAGCAGGGAAGGACTACCATGCCGATGTTTTCACGAAGAATGATCTCACCAAAAGCCAGTCACGCTATGAGGATTACCGTAAACTATATCAGCAGCAGCCGGAGCTACAACTTGGCTCGCCAACCAACCGTTGGCTAGTTGAGTCCATTGATGCTGGTATAAGATCGATACAAGCAGCCAAAGAAACTAAGATACCAATTCTTATCCTTCAAGCCGATGAGGACACCGTTGTCGATAATCTATCTCAATATCATGCTGTTGGAGGCTTATGCGAGCTGACCAATATTCCAAAATGCCGTCATGAGGTCTTTATGGAACAAGATCAACCCCGTAATTTTGCCATCGAAAAACTGATCACGTTTCTATCAATTCATAAGGTTTAAAACCACCTTGCCCAGCTACATACCTAATACCATTTGCATTAAGATTTGAACGAATAAATTATTAATGTCATTAGTTTTACAGCGTAGTGGCTGCATTGGATTGCGCAGTGCCGATAAAAAGAGCATTCATCGACTAAATTAAGCTGGCTGCTTGCTGTAAAGTCAGCCGCCCATGAAAATCATAAATTCCAGACGTAAAAAAGCCCGCTACATCGTAACGGGCTTTAAAACTAAATAGGCGCCTGGAAATGACCTACTCTCGCATGGGGAGACCCCACACTACCATCGGCGCAATTGTGTTTCACTTC
>JBAHZX010000096.1:0-9845 GCA_037132815.1 Shewanella sp. | reverse complement strand
TCATATTGCAATAGGTAACTTAAAAGCATTTTTACTCGGCACATTTCATGGAGTTTCGGGAAAATACCTTCAAGAATACCTTGATGAGTTCTGTTATCGGTTTAACCGAAGAAAAATGGAAAAAGAAATCCCTAATAGACTGTTAAAGCTAGCAATAAATCACGCACCTGTGCATTCGTACTGAGTGAGGTACATAAGCATGATTTTATAAGTATAGACAACAATTAGCTACAACAGAGACAAATATTCGGTAGTTTCAAAATTTTGGTTAAATGTTGTAGTTTGCTTAATTTTAGCAATTAATGCCTCAAGTATTGGTTACCTGTTTTGCAATGTACGAGATAATAATTAATCAGGTCGTTTAATTATTATCTTAGCTTGCTTTGTACATTTTTTGATATTTAAACAATCAACTCTGTCACCACTTACAGATTAACATTTTGATATGAATCAAAGTGCTACATCTGTATCGTGGTAAGGTAGCACCTATAAAGTAGGATAAATTCGCGTTACTTGTTTACTAGGTACTGGCTTTGTCGCTAAAGCGCTAGACATCAATTGGTATTTCTGACTTAAAACAGCGCAGATAAAAAAGGGGGATTTATGAAAATATCACAAGATAAGGGGTTTACCTTAATTGAATTAGTGGTTGTTATTGTTATCTTGGCTATTCTTGCTGTCGTTGCAGTACCTAAGTTTATTAATTTACAAAAAGAAGCCCAAACTGCAGTTATTCACGGGTTGGCGGCTGCTCTAAAAGATGCGACTAAATTGGTTTATGCAAAGTCTGTCTTTGCAGGTGTTGAAACTCTAGAATTTGATGATAGTGAAACCCCCAGTGTAGTCATTGATTCATCAGGTACTACTGTCCCCTTAGACGAGGGTTACCCTCTTGCAAATTGGGAGGGGAGTCTCGAACATATCTTACATCTCGATGCTACATCCTGGGACTATAATGGCTACGCCATAGACCCTACTGCTGAATGGGTTTATAGCGAGAATTATGAAAACTCGGATGATAACATGGGAATAGAATTTTTCCCTCGAGGTTACACACTATCAGTCCGGGGTGCTATAGGTAAGTATAATTGCTATGTAAGATATAACCTCGATGACGGGAAATTTGGTTATATGTTTGAAGTCAGGGTCGATGGCTGTTAACACCATCGCTTCAATTAACTACACACTTAAGTACACCACCCACCTTAACATGACAGGTACAATTAATCGCAGCTGTTACATCTTTTTTGAGTTTCCTCTTGCTGATATATCCAGCGATATAGCGTTGGTAATACCAGTAGCGTCAATGCAGTCGAGCTAAATAAACCACCTATAATCACCACAGCCAAAGGCTGCTGAATTTCACTGCCCACGCCAGAAGAGATCAAAATAGGGATCAGGCCGAGTGCCGAGGTTAGTGCGGTCATCAGTACGGGTCGCAAACGCCCAATCGTTCCTTCATAGACCGAATCATAAAGGCTCTCACCTTGACCAAGAGTTCCTGTGACTTGTCGCAATGCCTGCTGTCGCCTCTGGTTAATCGAGTCCACCAGCACCACACCATTAAGTACGGCGACACCGAATAAAGTGATAAAGCCAATAGAGCTAGGCACTGAAAGATAAGTTCCGCTGATGTACAGGGCAACCACTCCACCGATTAAGGCTAATGGCACGTTTGCCATAATGAGGCAGACTTGCTTGAGGGAACCGAATGAGAAAAAGAGTAACAGCGCAATCAAACTGATAGAAATAGGCACAACTAACATGAGTTTCTGTTGGGCACGTTGCTGGTTCTCATACTGACCACCGACTACCACGGTATAACCCGCTGGCAGATTCGCCTGTGGAATGACGGCGTAGATATCATTGACTACTGAGCCCATATCGCGACCAGAGACGTTAGCCTGCACCACTACTCGACGCTGTACATCGTCGCGACGGATGTTTGGCGGCGCCATCTCTACTTCGACACTGGCCACTTCACCAAGGCGTACCGTGGCACCATTTACGCCGTTGAGAAGAAGATTTCTCAGGGCATCTGGCGAGTTACGATATTGCTCAGCAAGACGCACATTGATGTCGTATCTAGCGTTGCCATCGACCACTTGTCCTGCGCTTACGCCACCTATTCCCTGACTGACGAGGCTCATGACTGTATCGACACTGATACCATAACGTGCCAGTACATCACGCTTAGGTCTCACCACGAGTTGAGCCTCACCACTAACCTGCTCCAGTGACACATCCACCGCCCCCGGAATTTTTGACACTAGCTCTGATAGCCTCTCACCGCTGGCAGATAACACGTCTAAGTCTGGGCCAAAAATTTTGATCGCCAGTTGAGCTTTAACGCCAGATAGCAATTCATCAACTCGGGTGGCAATAGGCTGTGAGAAGGTGAATAGCAAGCCAGGGAACACACTAATTTTTTTCTCCATCAGCTTCTGTAACTCGATTCGGTTAGAGGCAGACTGCCATTCTTTAACAGGCTTGAGGCCAATATAGATCTCAATATTACTTACAGGCTCAGGATCACCGCCAAGCTCGGGGGCACCGATGCGGCTCAAGGCATACTCCACCTCAGGGAACTCAAGTAACATTTTTTCTATTTTAGGCGCAACATCAATTGAGGTCTGTAAGCTTGCCGTAGGCGCTAAGGTGATCCTCAGATTAATCGTGCCTTCTTCAAGTTCAGGTACAAACTCTGTGCCTAAACGTGGCAGCAGTAACATGCTCAGCACAAAGAGTATCATAGCGGTGATAATCACCGTCTTAGGACGTGCCATTGTTACTGTTAATAAGCGGCGATATACAAATTCGATGGGTTTAAGCACCGCGCTCTCTCTGAGGGTGATACCGCGCTTAAATAGATAAACAGCCAGAGCAGGTACAGCAACCAGTGCCACGACTAAAGCTGACAGCATGGCCAATATGATACTCACAGCCATAGGCTGAAACAGTTTACCTTCAACGCCTTCGAGAGCAAATAGAGGCGCAAATACTACAATGATGATGGCTGTTGCGAAGAAGATAGGACTACAGACCTCCTTGGCCGCTAGCATGACACGCATGCCGATAGCTGAAGATGTTTCGCTATGGGCCGGTGTCCCTGCACCATCTTCATCGGCATGATAAGGGTCAATCTCACCATCGGCACGAAGACGGGCATCATTAACATGTTGTCTATCGGGTTGGGTCAGGTGCTTAAAGATATTCTCTACCATTACCACTGAGCCATCCACCAGCATACCAATTGCTACAGCCAGTCCACCTAATGACATGAGGTTGGCCGACATGCCGAAATATGACATCACCATTAGTGCTAGGCCGATAGAAACTGGAATAGACAGTAACACCAGCATAGTGGCGCGAATATTAACTAAGAATAGAGCCAAGATCACCACGATAAACATAAACGCCATCAGCAGAGCATCACGTACTGTGGTCACCGCCTGTTCAACCAGATCAGACTGATCGTAGAACACCTCGAAGGTAACACCATCGGGAAGCGCCTGTTCAACCAATGCAGTTCTGGCATTGATATCATCTATGGTCGCCTTAGTGTTTGCCCCCATGCGTTTGAGGATAACCCCAGCGACGACCTCGCCCAAATGTTGAGGATTACCCAACTCGTCACGGCGAGTCATGGTCACTGCGCCAACCCGAATTTCACTGCCATAAACTACATTGGCAATATCGCTAACCCTGACTGGGGTACCAGAGACTTCAGTCAATGGGATCTGAGCAATCGCCTTGAGACCTGCATCACCCGCTGGCAAGAGACCATAGCCACGAACAACGAGTTGCTCCTGACCCTGATCCATAAACCAGCCACCTGCATTGCGATTATTACTCTCTAGTGCTGTTGTCACTTGCTCCATCGATAGGCCATAACTTCGCAGCTTATTCGGGTCTACCTGCACCTGATATTGGCGCACGTCACCACCGAATGAGAGCACCTCAGTCACACCGCCTACAGGCATCATGATGAGCTTAACCAAATAGTCATTAAGGCTACGTAGCTCACTAGCATCGATACCTGAGCCAGGTTCTGCGCGAAGAATATACTGATAAATCTGACCTAAACCTGAGGTGTTTGGGCCAATTTCTGGCACTCCAATACCATCGGGGATCATCTCTCTGGCTGCCTGCAATTGCTCGAACACCTGTTGACGAGCAAAATAGATATCCGTTCCTTCGGCAAATACCACTGTCACTAGCGACAAACCAGTACGAGATAGTGAACGCACCTCTGTCACCGCAGGCAGCGCATACATGGCCGACTCAACCGGATAACTGATTAATTTTTCTACTTCTTCTGCCGCTAACCCCTCGGCCTCGGTATTGACGGTAACTTGTACGTTGGTGACATCTGGAAAGGCATCCAGATTCAATTTTGGTAACATGGCCACACTGGCTATCGCAACAGCAATAAGCGCCAGCACCACCATAAGTCGGTTGCGGATAGCAACCTCAATAAGTCTCTGTAACATAAGAGAGTTCCTTAACTTTTTAGAGAGTATTCTTGCTTAGTGATTGTGAATATCAAAACCAGACTTAGCCTGTTCAGAAGCCAGAAAAAAGGCTCCGGATACCACCACATTGCTGCCAGGCGTCAGACCACGAACCAGATTCATGCCACGTTGACGTTCAACCACTTCGACCTCTACAGCCTCGAAGCCATCTTCATCCTGAATGAATACCTGCCAATCACCGTCTCCACCGCGAGTCAAAGCTGCGTCGGGTAATATAACTCCACCTTGTATCGCATTAGGTAGATAGAGTTCGGCAAACTGACCAGCATGGATCACATGGCCGAGATTTTCCAGACTCAGCAAGATCTGCTCGGTGCGTGTCACACTATTAAGCTCATGGGAGCGACCAATAATCTTGGCTTTTATGCTTCTGTCACCAACACGTACCAAAGCTTCACTACCGACACTGATGCTTTCCGACTGAGCAGGAGTAACCTGAGCTTCAACCCAGAGATGTGATTCATCAGTAAGCTGCATCAGTGCAGTACCCGAGGTGAACACTTGGCCTAACATGGCGAGATCTTGCTGCACGCGACCATCGATCGGTGCGAGTAACTGATAGCTACCGATAGTGTCAGGGCTTGATGCTAATTTAGCGATCTGTCCCTTGGTCATCTTCATCGCCTCGAGAATGGCACGTCTAAGCTCTGCATCTACCTGAGCCTGCTGGCGACGACTGGCACTAACGGCACTCTTGCCCATACGCCTAACCCGGCTCCACTCAGCTGCGGCATTGATATAATCGGCCTGAGCCTGAGCAACGGCCACTCCACCTAGTGTTAATAAGAGCGAGCCTTTAGTCACTTCTTGGCCCGGAACCACATGACGCTCTAATACGCGTACATCGAGCTGAGGTGCTAATGTCATGGTTCTGTCTCTGTCTACAACCAGGGTTGCCGTTGCAACGGCTTCTAAGCTAAATATCTGCTCGGAAAGTTGCGTCACTTCGATACCGGCAAGAGCTTGCTGCTCTGCCGTTAGTTTAAGAGCATGACCCTCTTCACTTTGCTGTCCTTGTGCACCATGGCCATTATTTTCAGTTTGAACCCTAGCCTTTCCAGTTGTTTTAGTTTGCGTATTAGAAGCATGATCATGGCCTTCTCCGGCAAATACTACTGAGGGGATTACGACGGCAGTGATTAAAATAATGAACAATGTACAGCTCATCGCTCTGGTAAAAGCACTCAAATAAAATGGTGCTGCTACAGCGTGTTTTTGTGTGTTTATATCCATATCAATGCTCTTAAATCGGCTGTTCAATTGGTTGTTTAATCTATTGTTTATTGTATTCATAATGTGCGACCCCATCTGAATGAGTACTTAGTCGAAGAGGTGTTTCGCAATGAACTAAAGTGATTACTCACTAAACTTCTTGGCAACTGAGCACTTAAATATGCTTCTGGCTGGCCACTAACTCCTATCCAATCGAGCCAGCTGTTATACACGGCAATCTCCTGACTCGCAGCCCCTAAAATGTCGTGGTTGTTATTGCGGATCGGTAGCGGGATGGATAATCCTATACCAAGCTTATTTTCCTTGCCTTCACGTTCGGTATTAAGGTTAATGGTGGGATCGGCTGATGTATTGGCTTTAACTTGCTCGGTGTGATCGTTTTGTGTAAGCCAAGCTTCACCGCTATTGAGAGTATTGTCTGCTGTTACCCAATCTTGGTATGCTGCCTGAACAGATAGTATGCCACCTGTGGAGTAGACTAATAACAGACTGGCTATTATGGTTTTTTTCATTGTATATCCTATCCCTAAAGCCATTTTTCGAAAAAATGGTGCGCCACAGTAGGCTCAACCTCAGTAAAGGTTGCGCCACATATGCACGCCTAACAGAGTACTTTAAGGTTAAATCATAGCTAACATTTCCATAATTAAAGTCAAAAAATCTCAATAACTTTAAAAATGAGTAAATCATGATTTTTACTTGCGATTGACAGATAGCTTAATGCTATTTGGTGCAAGTACAGATCTTATACAATTGGAGGACGGTAATTGGGTAAAGACTCAGGAGGTAAGTAAGTACCAACTACAGCAATGAACTCATCACTTAGCGGCACAGAGGGTTCTGTGGAGTCACTGGTCATCACGGTGGCATGCCCGCCATGACACTGACAGTCTAAGCAAAGATCAAAAAGTTTAGTCTCGGTCTTGCTGACTTGATGATTATGTGGCTCAACCACCAACTGAGTGGTATCAGACCCAGTAAAAAAGATATCATCAAGACTTAAATTGTCATGGGTTGAGTCAGAATATGCTATGCACTGCTCTATTTTTAACATCGTGACTTGGGCAGTAAATTGCAGATGAGGGTGGTTTGCAGCTTCTTCGTATTGAGTACCAGGATGCAACTGATGTCCACCCATGTTGCTACCTGCAAACTGCAGAAGCACTACGGCAATCATTGCAATGGCAATCTTGTGAGTGAATTGACGAAAATTATGCTGCAAAAAAAACCTTATTTATTCTAAATAATTAAAAATTAAGCGTTAGGAGATAGAAACTAAACGTTAGTAGTTCCTTCACAAATTTTGACTCACATTGTCATCGAAAGTTCAAAACTAACAAAATGGATTAAAATACGCAATGCTTGGCATAATCGGTCACTTCGTTAGCGGTCCAGTCGCCCTTATCCTTCTCACCCATCTGCTCACACCATTTTTCGCTACCGACTTCTGGTGCACAACCAGATAGGCTAATAACAAACATAGACGCTAAGGCAAATGAAGCTAACTTGATAACTTTATTATTAATATTCGACATTTTTTTCCTTAAAAAATTATGTTGAGGTTTTCTACAATACTAAAATCCATAGAATCAAGCTTAGAAACAGCAGATATAATACAAGCAAACGACTCGTGACCCAAGTCTCTAGACTAATAATCTATAATTATGAGTCTAATTTACCACTCTATGAGAGCGCCTGAGCAAATCAACTTTGAAGTAGAACGGGAATATAGGTAAATAAACTGATCACACCTTTGGTAATATCGGCGATTTGACATAACATAGGTGAGTTCCACTTCCATCTGCTAATTAATAATGAGCGAAAGGGTGACAAGCTCTTCAATCATTGCAGTAGGATACCCGTTTTACGTCTGAGACTAAATTTGCAACCAGTAACTCAATCAACAAAGGGTAATACAACACCCGAACCAAAGGCCATGATAAAAATCACTAACCGTGTACTTCTTCAAGAAAATGAGATCGAATGGCAGTTTATCCGCTCTAGTGGTGCTGGTGGACAACACCTAAATAAGGTCTCTACCGCCGCTCAGTTGATTTTCGATATCCGTAAATCGTCTCTACCAGAACTTTATCAGCAAAGATTACTCATCAAGGCCGATCATCGCATCACTAAGAGCGGTAAAGTCATTATTAAGTGCCAAGCAAGTCGTAGCCAAGATGCCAATCGTCAGACCGCATTAGCCCAATTTATTGAACTGGTTGCCAGTGTTGGGCATACACCTAAAAAACGCATTGCCACTAAGCCAACAAAAGGCAGTCAGCGTCGACGTGTCGATGCTAAAAAACAAAAAGGGGCAACTAAGGCACTAAGACGCAATAAGTCAGATTATTAAAAAGACTTAGCATCATCTTAAGCCTATTTTTACTCTATTCTCATCGAAAATGCAGTCAAAAGTCGACATTTACATCAACTTCTGTTGAAATTAAACGATTCGTTTTATCTGTTGTTATCAACTATCAATCATCTGTATTCTAAAAGGATTTTGACATGAATAGCAAAACAAAGGTCTTATTAATTAACGGTCCTAACCTTAATCTTCTCGGTCGACGTGAACCTGGCCATTATGGCGTAAAGACCTTAAATCAGATCATCATAGAGCTCACCGCTGAGTCAAATGCAGCGGGCATAGTACTTGAACATATTCAATCTAATGCGGAGCACGAGCTAGTCGATGCGATTCATAACACTGATGCTGACTTTATCATCATCAACCCAGCAGCATTTACTCATACCAGTGTAGCGATACGTGATGCGATATTAGGCGTTGCCATTCCTTTTATCGAGGTTCACTTGTCTAATGTGCATGCGCGTGAGCCTTTCCGTCATCACTCTTATTTCTCAGATAAAGCTATCGGTGTCATTTGCGGCTTAGGCGCCGAGGGTTATCACTTTGCTCTGCAATCGGTGATCACACGATTACATGCAAAGACGGCAGAGCATTAAGGTAAAAATTATGGATATTCAAAAAATAAAGGAGCTGATAAAACTGGTTCAAGAGTCCTGTATTGAAGAGCTGGAAGTCAAAGAAGGGGAAGAGTCGATACGTATCTGCCGCCAAAGATTTTCTCACATGAATGCACCACAGCAGCTCTACACTGTGGGCCATCACTCACCACAAATTAGTACTACTGAGCCTCAAACTAACCAAGCTCTAGCAAGCTCAGCAACCGATGACAAATTAGCCGAACCGAAAGAAAATACGCTTATCTCACCTATGGTGGGTACCTTCTATCTATCTCCAACTTCAGAAGCAGCTCCCTTGGTTGAAATTGGACAAAGAGTCGAGAAAGGACAAATTATTTGCGTCATAGAGGCGATGAAGATGATGAATCAGATAGAAGCTCATCGTAGCGGGATTATCAAGGCTATATTAGTTGAAAATGGCGACGCTGTCGGCTTCGATCAACCCTTGATTGTTATTGAAGGCAGTAATCATTGATCAAAAATGCGGCTTTAGTTTCATTGGTCCAACAGCGGTAACCGTTCACCAGCCCCTGTTGATAATAATTGTCGCTATTTTGTTAGGATCTAAATTACCACTTGAGCGATCGTTTTTCGGTGTCATCATATTGACATGAAAAAGAAAAAACTATTCGAGCAAGAGCCGCCTTCGATTGATAATATCAGCGAAGCCAACCTGTTTATCCGTGAGCTTTGGCAAAAGCTACGTGAATATGAAGACAGGCTTACACTCAGTTCTCGCAATTCATCTAAATCACCATCCTCTTATTCCCCTGCGGATAAGGCCGAGCGAAAAAAGCTCAAACACCTCGTAGTGGAAATAATACCAATCGCATTTAATTTTTGATCAGGTTGGCCCAATCCCTTTTACACAGAGATTTCACTTGATCAACTTGATGCCTAAAATTATTACCTGATCAACTATGTCGTTATAATTTTTAAATGCAAAATTTGGGCTCTGTTGTAGAACACTGTTGTCACCCATAGGCAGCGACTAATATTCCCTGCTTATTGAGCTTTGCGTTACTTTCCCTAAACCAAGCAAGATAATTTGATAAATACTTTGTTGCTACGCCTTTCATTTTTCCGTTAACC
>JBAHZX010000036.1:0-9791 GCA_037132815.1 Shewanella sp. | reverse complement strand
ACACCTATGCTCCCTTCAGAGTTCAGCGCAGAGGAACGTAAAGAAAGGATCGAGCATCATATGCGTGAGATCTTAACCTTGATGTCTCTGGATCTGACGGATGACAGCTTGATCGATACCCCACGTCGAATTGCCAAAATGTATGTGGATGAGATTTTTTCCGGCTTAGATTATGCTAACTTTCCTAAGATCACCGTCATCGAAAACAAGATGGGGTTCGATGAAATGATTAAAGTCAAAGATATTAGCTTAACCAGTACCTGTGAGCATCATCTGGTGACTATAGATGGTTTCGCGACCGTAGCTTACCTGCCACGTAAGAACATCATAGGCTTGTCCAAGATCAACCGTATCGTACGCTTCTTTGCCCAGCGGCCTCAGGTACAAGAACGTCTCACTCAACAGGTGTTAGTGGCCTTACAGACCTTACTGGAAACTAAAGATGTGGCGGTGAAGATGGATGCAGTGCATTACTGTGTGAAGTCTCGAGGTGTCATGGACTCCACTAGTTCGACGACGACGACCGCACTCGGTGGGATTTTTAAGTCAAACTCTGCCACTCGCGCCGAATTTCTGAGTCATTAGATTTCAAAGATGAGTTTCAAATTTTGAGCTATGAAAATATGACCTCAGAACAATACAATCGCTGTGACATAAATCCAGCGATTTTATTTTTAGCTTAATACTAACGCCAGCTTGCTGGAATTCTCGAAATGAGCCAACCAGCATACTAGCCGCTATCTAAATCCCATATCTGTCACGGTAAGCACTTACCGCTGCCAGTTGTGCTTCCATGCCCGACTTTTCAGATAAATAGTTGATCAAATCGCCGAGCTTGATAATTGAGATTATTTCACAGCCAAAGTCACGTTCTACTTCCTGAATAGCAGAGAGCTCGCCTTTGCCTTTTTCTTGACGATCTAAAGCAATAAGTACACCCGCTAACGACGCATCATGGGTTTGAATGATCTCCATAGACTCACGAATTGCAGTACCAGCGGTGATAACATCATCGACCAACATGACACGACCTTTTAGCTCACTTCCCACCAAACTACCGCCTTCACCGTGCTGTTTTTTCTCTTTACGATTAAAACAATATGGCATATCGATATCATGATGCTCACATAGGGCAACCGCGGTCGTGGTTGCAATAGGAATACCTTTATAAGCGGGACCAAAAAGCAGATCATGCTCTATGCCAGAATCGACTAAAGCCGTTGCGTAAAAACGCCCCAAACGTGCTAAATCTCGCCCAGTATTAAACAGACCAGCATTGAAAAAATAGGGACTGATACGGCCAGATTTAAGGGTAAATTCGCCAAATCTCAACACCTGACGCTCTAGGGCAAACTCGATAAACTCACGCTGATAGGCTTTCACAATCATTCCTCAATTTAACTGGTTCAATATTACTTTCTAAAAGTGTGTTATTCAAAAAAGGACCCAATTGGGCCCTTTTTATTTTTAATTTTAATTTTATTTTAGTTCAACGCCGCTTTCTGTATATCGACTATTTCACGGATACCGTGCTTTGCTAGCTCCAGCAGACTAAGTAACTCTTCATGGCTAAATGGCTCGCCTTCGGCAGTCCCTTGGATCTCGATCATCTTACCGGTTTCGGTCATGACCACATTCATATCAGTTTCGGCTTCACTATCTTCAAGATACTCAAGATCACAGATGGGCTCACCTTTATAGATACCAACACTTACAGCGGCGATAAGGAACTTAAGCGGATTAGTTTTTAAAATCCCTTTACCACGAGCCCAGTTAAGAGCATCGACTAAGGCTACACAAGCACCGGTAATTGCCGCTGTACGCGTTCCGCCATCAGCCTGAATCACGTCACAATCGATAACGATGGTGTTCTCGCCTAATGCCTTCATATCGATAGCAGCACGCAGTGAGCGACCGATAAGACGTTGGATCTCTTGTGTACGACCCGACTGTTTACCACGAGCCGCTTCACGGTTCATGCGAGTATGAGTCGAGCGAGGCAACATGCCATATTCAGCCGTAACCCAACCTTGGCCTTTTCCTTTAAGGAAACGAGGGACACCCTCTTCGAAGCTCGCCGTACAGAGTACTTTTGTGTCGCCGAACTCAACTAAAACAGAGCCTTCAGCATGAGCTGTAAACTGACGAGTGATTGTCACTGGACGAGATTGAGCTGGCGTTCTATCACTAGGGCGCATAGGAATTTCCTGTGTTATGAATCAATAGGCGATTTTTGGAAGATATTATAGGGATTTGTGACCAAGGATGCCATGTTATTTAACCCAATAAAGTAAAGCTGCACCACTTTGCTTTGACCATTACTGCCATGGGTCTATAATCCCAGATCACTTTCACGGTTAAACAATTGGAAAAACCATGATCCAAAGTATGACAGCCTATGCACGTATCGAGCACAAAGCAGACTGGGGCAATGCCTCTTGGGAGATCCGCTCAGTCAATCAGCGCTATCTAGAGACCTATCTGCGTCTGCCTGAGCATTTTCGTAGTCTGGAACCCATCTTACGCGACAAATTACGTAAGCGGTTAAACCGTGGAAAAGTCGAAGTTAACCTCAGATACGATTTTGCCGACAACAAGAGTAACGAACTGCAGCTCAACCAAGATCTTGCCAAACAACTGGTCAACGCCGCCAACTGGCTTAAACAACAAGCGGGTCAAGGTGAACTCAATCTGATCGATATCCTTAAATGGCCCGGTGTTATGTCCGCAGCAGAGCAAGATATGGATGCACTAACCAAAGAGTTATTGGTTGCCTTCGACAGTGCCATCGATCAGTTTATCGAAGCTCGAGGTCGTGAAGGTGCAGCGATTAACATCATGCTTCAGACTCGTCTGGATGCCATCGTCGCACAAATAGTCATAGTACGTACGCACATGCCTAAGGTAATGCAATGGCAGCGTGATAAGTTGACTCATCGTCTAGCCGAAATCACCGGTGAGCTCGATCCAGCCCGTTTAGAGCAAGAGATGGTCATTCTCGCCCAAAAAATGGATGTGGCAGAAGAGATGGATAGACTCGACGCCCACGTTGCAGAAACCCAACGCATTCTTAAGAAAGGTGGCGCTCAAGGTCGCCGTCTCGATTTTATGATGCAAGAGTTCAATCGTGAATCGAACACTTTAGCCTCTAAATCAATCAGCGCAGAGATCACCGCTGCCGCAGTCGAGCTTAAAGTATTAATCGAGCAGATGCGCGAGCAGATCCAGAACGTTGAATAGAATATAAAATCCTTATCCAGTCTAGCTAAAACCCTGTTATAACGCTTGTTATAATAGGTTTTTTATTTACACCTTGTTTTTACTTGTTTCAGGTTGTCTGCTATTGTTTCACTTAAAGTGGGACTAAAGTGGTGACTAAACTGATTGGTCACCACTTTTGAATTCTTTAGTCACCAATTTGGATTAAGCCAGTGAATGATAAACAGATAAAATCCTTTTTAAAAAGCAAAGAACTGGGACGCAAGGCTGTAGGTGATGGGCTCTATATTAGAGTGCAGACGGAAGGCATCGCATATTGGGAAGTTAGATATAGCATTAACGGTAAACGCCGTTCTATGATGTTAGAAGGTGGAATGTATCCAGCTATGCCTTTAGTTGAGGCCAGAGCTGAAGCCGCAAAGATTAAATTGTCAGCGAAACAAGGTATTGACTCACTAGCTGAACGAGAACGGCAACAAGAAGAGACCATCATCACCGTTAATGATCTGTTTGATGACTGGTACCAGTGCATAGCTTCACGCTTAAAGCACCCAGAAATTCCAATGCGCATGTATACCAAAGATATTAAACCGACCATAGGTCAGCTGCGAGTTGCAGATGTAAATGCACGAGACATTAGAGCTATCATTCATAAGGTAGCTACCAGTAACCGCCCTACCGTTTCTAATAAGACACTACTGTGTTGTAAGCAACTATTTAATCATGCCTGCAAACTAGACCTCATAGCGGGTAATCCTGCTACCGCTTTTAAACCTATTGACGCAGGTGGTGTCGAAAAGAGCAGGGATAGAGCACTAAAGCTATCTGAGCTCATTAGCCTTTTCAAAGTACTAAGAGACAACAACCAAATCTTCACACGAGACAACTATCTAGCCGTCGCGTTATTACTCTCACTAGGCGTCCGTAAAGGGGAGCTAATCGCGGCAAAGTGGAGTGAGTTTGATTTTGGCAATCAGCTTTGGCATATGCCAAAAGAACGAAGTAAAACTGGCGTAGCTATTACTATCCCCCTACCTTCTCCAACTATCGACTGGTTTCAAGAACTTCATGCAAGAGCTGGTGGATCCGAGTTTGTGTTTCCATCACGCCGCGCAAGTAAACGCCGTGGTTATATATCTAGCGATACGCTTAACCATGCCTTGGCAAAGCTCTTCGGAAAAAAGGTCGATAGTCATAAACAACCCTATGACAACCTACTAGGGCAAGCAGGTATTGAGCATTTCACCATTCACGACTTACGAAGAACCTGCCGCAGTTTATTAGCTGAACTGAAAGTACTTCCTCATATTGCTGAGCGCTGCCTCAACCACAAATTAAAAGGCATTGAAGGGATCTATGATCAACACGACTACTTAGAAGAGCGTAAAGAAGCTTTAGGCAAGTTATCTACTGCTCTCTCCCCTCTTATAAATAACATCCCTAATGTTACACCTATCTATAAGATGGTATCGAAAATATGAACAACAATACAGATATAGGTATAGCTATAGAAAAGGGCATAATTTTCAAAATTGAAACAAACGAAATAAATACAGATAACCAAGATATAGATCTAGAGTTTATCTACAATGAATTTTTGGCCATTGATAAACAAGTTTCAATATTAAAACAAGCTGAAGTATCACCATTCGAAATTTTTTCAGCTTCACCCTATGAAAGAGAGCACATTGGCTTTTCCCATCTCCATAAGGTCATAAGACAAACTAACAATGTTGAAGGTATGGTGATCATAAATAAAGGAATTAGCGAGAACCTATTATCATTTACGGATGAGGGCACACTGCTATTTACGAATTTAAAGGCTCATTTTGAGAAGCATCAAATAACTCTAATGTATAACTTTATGCAGCTATACAAGGCTATTGGAGAGTTCAATCAATTTGTTACTGACTATCAATATATAACGCGAACTAAACTTGCTGATGCACAAGCTTCATTCTATGAATTTGAGAAATTTGAAGAGGACTACCTCATAGCTCTTGATTTTACTTATGCAGTATTCAGCCATTTCTATGTGGTAGAAAAAAATCGATTTTACAAAGTCAGAACTCTTATTAGTACTATTGAGGCATATTGTATTGCCCAAAGAATCCCATATCCCAAAGCATCACATAGCAAAGCGTTCGCTGATTTCTATAGTAAAATACTCATGTTTGCAACAGAGGAAGCAAAAAATGTTGGCCGCAGCTTAAAAGATTACAAGGTTATAGACCCTAATAATTTTGAACAAAATTATGGTCATCTTCTGCGCAAAAATTTATTACCCCATCCCCCCTGATGCTTCTATTTTTAAATAAGTAAAATAACTAAAGTCACTCCTGAAACATACAGAGATAATCTTAAACAGGAGTGACCATGAAAATATCAAGTTCAACATCACAAACCAAATCACCAGACCGCATAATTCGCGAAGCCGAGCGCAAAAGCATCACTTCAATTTCACGATGCACTGCTTGGAGACTTGAACGTAAAGGCCTTTTCCCAAAGCGTCGTCAGTTATATCCACAAAGTAACTTAGTAGGTTGGCTATTATCAGATCTCAATGAATGGGTAGATTCCCGTCAACCTCTGAACTTAAGGTAGTGATCAATATGACTAAAAATCACATTGATCATCTTGAAATGTACCTCGATGACAATCGATTAATTAAAAGGCCTAAAGTTCTAGAGTTGTTAAATGTGAGCTCATCAACATTAAGAAGGTGGGTCAAATCAGGGAGATTCCCACCACCTATAGACAATGGCGACGCACATTTGAGCTGGCAATTTAAAAATGTCCATCTGTGGTTATCAAATCGATAAATGAAAAGCAGGTTAAGCCTGCTTTTTTTACACATATAGATGACGCACTTTGAAGCGCTAACAACAAGCGAGTAGTCAGTCTAAATGCCCTACATCCAATACCTACTGGATAACGAGGGGGATAGAAGGCGATGTACTACGGCGGATATTAAATAATATACCGCCACCATACCAACCAAATGTCTAACTTTAAGAATACTAATGATGTCGATTAAAACTAAGAAACGCGATTTACATAAAGCTATTGCTAAGTCATACAAGCGAGTGTTCTGTATCAATCAACACAACTCAAATTTATTCGCTTACAAGGACCATGCTTATCATGTCTATAAGCCTAAGCAGAAGTCCTTAAGCAAAGCCATAGTCAACACCATTATCTCTGATTACGAAATCATGCTTAGTCATTACAGCCGAGTATTGGTTGCTAGAATAGATCTCCATCCTCACTGTTACTCAGCAGATAACCAAGCTATTGAGCAATTTTTAAAACAATTGGAGGCATTCCTCACTAACGAATACCAATGCAAGATTGTTTATCACTGCGCCAGAGAACAAAACACCTCAGATATTGAGCACTATCATCTTGAACTAATGCTCAGTGGCCATAGGGTCAAACATTCGAGTAGATTACTCACACTAGTTAAAGCTATGTGGGAGATGTATGCTAATGGCACCGTATCATTTGTCGATAATCCTTTCTGCATCGTACATAGAGGCAATAAAGCCTCCCTCAAACATCCTATTTACCGATCAAGCTATCTAGCTAAAGAACATACCAAAGAACTCAATGGCGAGGCTAGAAGCTTCTTAAGCAATAAGCTCCTACCAGCAAAAGGCTTTGACCCTACTAATGACCTCATGCTGGTGGACCCATACATCACATTGGAGAAAAATAGACGAAAGCAGGCATTTGAGGTTGCTCAAGCAACAGAATCAGAGCCTAGAACCAAGACTAGTAAGTCATCAAAATTTGGTTGGTTTAATACCTTTTCCCACAAGCAGCAACTTAAGGAATGTATTGCCTCAAGAACCACCAGCTTAAACCATCTGACGGCTCCCCCTTCCGCAATACAGATCAGGCAAACTTATCGATACAAGAATGCATTGGTCAATGAACTGTCTGAGGACGTGATCACTATTAAATTTAATAGTGATCACTCCAGTAGCACTCCATGAACCGAAGAGTGATCACAATTAATTTGATCAGATAGGTCATCAATAGCTAAGGCATTCAGCAAACATAAACACCATGAAACAGGTTATACCGGGGGGTTGTGATGATTGGAGTGCTCAAAGCCCTATCTGTTTTTTCAGAATACAAAACAAAGCCCTTGAACCGAAGAAATAATAAAAGGTGATCACTTAAATGATCACTAAAAACAGGAGCTGTAATGGCTAAATTTAACCTAGAGAGCCTGCCAAAATGCGGTGCTAAGACCAGAAGTGGACAGCCATGCCAACGTTATGGCAATAAGACAAATGGCCGCTGTAAGCTACATGGTGGACGTTCTACTGGTGCAAAGACCAAAGAAGGAAAGCTTGCTGTGCGCGTTAACGCATTACTCAATAGCTTTACCTGGTACTTTAACAATCGCTTCGAGATGAAAATCAAAAAGACAGATATTAAAAACGCCATCTCAGCTTACCTTCGCTTAATTGATCTCAGTAATATCAGATCAACTGAACTCAATGATGAAGTGATAAACATTGTTAGAGAGTATCGAGTAGAGCTAGAGATGAGCAAATACTATATAGCTAAGCATGATGGTGCAGATGCACTACTTATCATCCAATCAGCCCTAGATCATTTCTACAAAGATACAGCTAGTCAGCACTTGGTATTTCATGTTTACACACCCGTTTACCCAACACCTTTTTACAACAGAGAATGCGGTTCAAAAGCCGAAGTAGAAAAAGAGATTCAAATGCTCGCAAGGACTACAAGTAAGAAAGGTTCTTTTTACTCAGGTCGGGTCTATTCAAGCCCAGAGCAAAAAGCAATCAAGAAACAACTTAAATTATCTAAATCAAAACTGTAGAGCTCCATGTGTTACCACCAAGCAGCAATCAGCAAAGTTATCGCCTAAAAGCGCACAACCTTCGCCCTAAAATAACGAATTTGGTTGTTTTTTGTCTCCTCTTAAAGCAAAGTGACGTCAGTTTGCGTTCTAAGCTGTACGTTACCGTTTTAATTAATAAAATTGCCCTGTTACCTAACATTAGTGATGGCAATTTCAAAGAGGAAGTCATGACTCAAGCAAATATCGTTAATGCTCACACTGCGATAGGTAACTTCGACTTCCTCAAGCAGCATGACCCTATTTTTCTGCAGTTAGCCCAAAGTGCTGAGCGAGCCTTCTCCAGTGATCCCAATACCACACTAGTAAAGCTCCGTCAGTTTGCCGAAGCGATAGCGCAAGACCTAGCAATACGTTGCAGCATTGAGTTCGACGCACAAACCAGCCAAGCCGACTTATTGTATAGAATAAGCAAAGAGCTAAAGCTCGATTCGCAAATCATCAATTTTTTCCACGGATTACGTAAAGCAGGTAACCAAGCTGTTCATCAATTTAAAACCGAACACAAACCAGCATTAGATGGTCTCCGGGTAGCTCGCTATATTGCTATCTGGTACCACAGAGCCTTTGGAGAGCAAGGAGTTGATTTCAAAGCGGGTAAGTTCGTCATCCCACAAGATCCGAGTAAACAGCTAAGTGAGCTGCAAATTCAAATCCAACTGCTTAAAAGCCAATTGGTCGAGAATAACCAACAGATAGAAACTAATCAGCAACTAACTTCCCTACTTGAGCAAGAAAAAGAGGAGTTTGCCGTACTCGCCGAGCAGATGGACGCAGAGGCTAGAGAGCTTGCGATTCAGGCCAGATCTCATGAACAGGCGCTTGCTAAGCAGCAGGCTGAATTCGATAACAAGCTTACTCAACTTCAAAAGCAGTTAGCCGATCAAACCGAAGAAACTCTCAAGGTAATTAAAGTTCAGCGCAAAGATGTGAATAAGCGCACTAACACCGCCAGTAGTCATTTTACTCTAAATGAGGAGCTAACCCGTATCCTCATAGACCAGCAGTTGACCGAAGCAGGCTGGGATGCTGATACTCAAGAGCTCACTCATAAAAAAGGGGTTAGGCCAGAAAAAGGTAAAAACCTCGCAATTGCAGAGTGGCCGACCAAGCATAAAGGTCTAGGTGGTCGTGCTGATTACGTACTGTTTTGCGGGTTAACTCCGATAGCTGTTGTCGAGGCTAAATCAGAAAACACCAATGTCGCAGGTAAAATATCTCAGGCTGAGCGTTACTCAAAAGGCTATAAACTCATTTCACCTCAAAAAGGCGCATGGGAGCTAGAGGGTAGAAGCATAGCCTGGGCCGATGAGGAAGAAGGGCATTATCATATTCCGTTTGTCTATTCCTGTAATGGCAGGCCTTTCAACAAACAGCTAGCCGAGTTATCCGGTACCTGGTTCCGCGATACCCGCAAGGCAAGTAATGCTAAAAGGCCTCTGCAGCAGTTCCACTCACCCGATGGATTGATAGATAAGCTAAAACGAAGCAGAGAGGAAGCTGAAAAGAGTCTGCAACAAGAAGGCTTCGACTATTTAGGCCTGCGTGACTATCAGCAAAAAGCCATTGAGGCAGTTGAAATCGCACTAGAGCAAGATAAAACTGAGTGCCTTCTAGCCATGGCAACGGGAACAGGTAAAACCCGTGCCGCGATTGGTTTAATGTTTCGTTT
>JBAHZX010000072.1:0-15004 GCA_037132815.1 Shewanella sp. | reverse complement strand
GCCACCAAAATTAGATACTAAACTCGCCGTCAATATTATTCTAACATCAGGCAGCAGTGGGCCACCTAAAGCCGCATTACACAGTCTCAATAACCATATTGCCAATGCAGAGGGTTCCCGCTCTTTCATCCCTCTCGAACCCGGCGATAGTTGGTTACTGACCCTACCCATGTTTCATATTGGTGGCCTAGCGATCATCAACCGCTGTGCTTTGGCTGGCGCAACAGTCGTACTTCAGGACAATCCGTCTAACATCTCGTTGCAATTACTTAGGGATAAGATCACCCATATTTCAATGGTATCAACTCAACTATTCAGGCTGCTGAACCAAGATCCCGACAGCCTTAAACAGGTTAAAGCACTGCTTCTTGGCGGTGGTGCAATATCTTCAGCTATGTTAACCCAACTAGACATCCAAAATATACGCAGTTTCACCAGCTATGGTATGACAGAGATGGGCTCTCAGATCACCACAGGGGTTACTCATAAAGATGGCAGCTGCGGTCACTTATTACCAGGGCGAGAACTTAAAATACAAGATAACAAGATTTACGTCAGAGGCGAAACTCTCTTTCTGGGTTATCTCGTGTCTCACTCTCTTATAAGGAGTGAAAATCCAATAACACTGACATTGGATCCTGATGGCTGGTTCTTTACCAAAGACAGAGGTTATTGGAACAAGGATGGAAATCTGTGCATTTTAGGCCGCTGCGACAACATGTTTATCTGTGGTGGAGAGAATATTCAGCCCGAAGAGGTTGAGGCGATACTCAAGCAACACCCTGAGATTGAAGACGCTATCGTATTTCCTTTAACCGATGGCGAGTTTGACAACTTGCCTGCTGCAGTTATCAAAGGGAATATACCTCTGCAGAGTGAACTAGACATCTTGGTCTGTAGCCAAGCCGCCCGCTTTAAACGCCCCCGAAAATACTATTCTTGGCCTGAGATCGAGCTAACCAGTTTGAAGATATCGCGCCAAAAGATAATTGAGGCGGTGCTAAGTAAGGAACTAGGAAGCTAGACTCAATATAAATGTTCCAGACATCAATCCAATACCTATCCACCCTTAGTGATTAGGTTTAATGGTATTGGACACTTTAATAAAGGAGACAGATTCAACCTTGAAACCCATAACTGCGAAGCTTGTGAAGGGGCGGTATTGTTTGGTCTCGGCCTTATAAGGCGTAAATTTAATTTAAACACCGTAGAATCCGCTGAGATATATAAGTCTCGATTCTTATGTGGTTGGGGAGTGAGAATGATCGACAGCGGCATATTATATAACCTCTCTGGTAAAAATGCCGTGAAGCTTAATCTCAAAAATGGCACTGTTATCGCAATTGGATCAGATGATACGATCAATTTACTCAAAGCAGTTAACAGCCATATCTCATAGTAAAATTAACTGGTTCTATACCTACTACACTTCAAAGTACAGGAACATCTGGCCCTTACGGCCGAGGGTAAGTATATCTATATACAAAAAAACCTGCCGAAGCAGGTTTAAATTGACTCTATTTAGGCTAGCAAGCTTTACACTTCCATACGGCCCTTGAGTTTATTCATGGCATTCTTCTCAAGTTGTCTGATACGTTCGGCAGATACCTGGTAAGTTACAGCCAGCTCTTGTAGCGTTGTTTTATTTTCATTCAACCAACGGGCCTGTAGAATGTGTTGGCTACGTTCATCAAGGGTCTTGATAGCAGCAAGGAGACGAGTTTGATTACTCGCCTCTAAGTTGTCGGTTTCGACTTGGCTAGCAAGATCTGAAGAGTGATCTTCGAGATACAAGGCCGGCGCATAGTTCTGGTTGTCATCGTCGTTATCGCTGGCAAGATCGAACGCTGGGTCTTGAGCTGCCATACGTGACTCCATTTCGGTCACATCGGACTTAGATACGCCCAGATTCTCGGCAACCATACCCACTTCTTCATCACTAAACCAACCAAGGCGTTTCTTTGCCTTACGCAGGTTAAAAAACAACTTGCGCTGAGCCTTAGTTGTAGCGACTTTTACTATGCGCCAGTTTTTAAGCACATACTCATGAATTTCGGCTTTAATCCAATGAACAGCAAAAGAGACCAAACGAACCCCAACATTAGGATCGAAGCGCTTCACTGCCTTCATTAAACCAATATTACCTTCTTGAATAAGATCAGCCTGAGGCAAACCGTAACCAGCATAACCCTTAGCGACATGAACAACGAAACGAAGATGAGACATAATCAGCTGCTTCGCTGCCTGTATATCACCGGTTTCCTGTAAACGCTTAGCCAGCTCATATTCCTGTTTGGCTTCCAACATAGAAATGTTGTGTGCCGAGTGGACATAAGCTTCTAGGCTACCGCTTCCATGAGGAACCACGAGTGCCATTGATTGCGTTTGATTAGTCATTCACGCTCCTATTCTTTCTCAACATATTCATCTAACAAATACAGCTAACAAATACATTCATACATATATAAGGCAGAGTATAGTACCGACTTATTTCAACAAGATGAATGTACTGATTGTGCTTGCTCTCTACTCAATACCGAGGCAAGGCGGTAGACTATCGGTGATCTGACAACTTATGTCAACACACCCAAGATGAAATCATTACTGCTAACTTATCTCTTCCCCACTCATATTGTCGCTTCAAGTGAATAGACAATGCAAGTTAATATTGGTTCATATAAGCCATTGCTCTAAGAAAAACTATTCTGGCTGGTACCCGTTCTGCCTCAAAATGCTTGATAATTAAGACTTTATTATGAAGGCTCAATTGTCCTTAGGTGGTGGCGAACGGAAAGGTATGACCCCAACCAACCCAAAAAAGAGGCGAGTCCCACAAGTTGGCCAAGTTCCATCAAAGACAGAAATTTCATCTGTAGTTGGCTATCGTATAAGCCCAATAATTCAGCCAATGCACTGTCAAGATACCAGACCAGAAGATTGATAATAATCCAAGCCAAGATGCCACCTATGATCCCGTACCAGATCCCCGTATACAGGAAGGGTCGTTGGATAAAAGCTTCTGTCGCGCCAACGAGCTTCATCACTTCAATTTCGGTGCGACTATTCATAATGGCTAAACGAATGGTATTACCTATCACGAGTACAACAGCTAATACTAATAAGGCGGCAATGGCTAATACAGTACGATCGAGTAATTTAACCACCGCCTGCAGCCTTTCTAGCCATTCGATATCAAGCCGGCCAAAGCTCACTTCAGGCTCAAGTTCTAATTTCTTGAGTAATTCACGCGCGCCAGTTGGACTCGAATACCTAGGGCTGGGTGTTACAGTCACCACCGCTGGCAATGGATTAGAGTCTAAATAAGACAGGGCTTCACCAAATCCTGACAACGACTGAAACTCTTCAAGTGCCTGTTCACGACTGATATAATTCACTTCGCTGACTTCAGGATAAACCTTAATTCTGGTTATTAAACTTTGAATCGTTCTGTCGCTACGAGCATCTTCAATAAAGAGCGATATATCAGCTGCGCTGTTCCAGGATTGGGTTATGGTATCGACATTTTTAACTAAAACTTGAAGGGCGGCGGGGAGACTTAAACTCACACCTAATACCGCCATGGTCATGATCGAAGAGACAGGGTTACGCCAGAGCTCACCCATACTTGCCATAGCATGTTGCATATGTCGAATAAAGAACATCACAATGCGGCCGGAAATGGGTAACTTGCTTCTGGTTAATTGAGGCTTCTTGCTCATGTCATTTCCTGTATGATATTAGACATAATACGATTAAACACAAAAAGGGCTTGTCGGAGCTAAAATAGGCTCATCTGCTCCGAACACACGGCCTTGCTTTAAGGTAAAGGTTCGATACTTCATCCTCGCTATAAGACCTAAATCGTGTGTGGCGATCAGTACCGTAGTGCCTGAGTCATTGAACGTCTCGAATAAGCGTAAAATATCCATAGATAATTTTGGATCTAAGTTTCCTGTTGGCTCATCGGCCAACAGCAGAGGCGGCTTATTCACAATTGCCCTTGCTATACCCACACGTTGTTGTTCACCACCAGAAAGCATTATAGGATGGTGACGTTCTTTACCATACAGGCCGACCATATCCAGCGCCGCTAACACCCGTTTTTTAATCTCGCCATGAGAGAAGCCTTCGATCACTAGTGGAAGAGCAACATTATCGAAAACACTTTTCTCCATCAATAGATGATGGTTTTGAAAAATCATACCGATATCTCGTCGAAGAAATGGCACATCTTTTCGAGACAAGCTAGCGATGTTGTGTCCATTAATGAACACCCGTCCGGCATTAGCACGTTCAATAACAGTGATTAATTTGAGTAAAGTACTCTTACCAGCGCCCGAGTGCCCGGTTAGAAATGCCATCTCACCTCTGTGAAGGTGGAAGTTAACATTAGTTAAGGCTTTCTGGCCTCCAGGATAAACTTTGCTGACCTGCTCAAATTGAATCATCTATTTCTGGTTTCCCTCTGAAAATAGTCTTGGCCTAAGCGCGAAATATATTACTCTGCAGTACCTTGCTACCTTAGGTAAAAAATCACTCCTGCTCTTTGTTCACTGTCTTGGGTAAAAATCATTTCTGCTCTTCTTTACTGTCTTGGGTAAAGAGTGCATCGATAAAATCTTTGGCATCGAAGGTGCGCAGATCATCGATCTGTTCACCTACACCTATATGTCTGATAGGAATGCCAAATTTATCAGCTATGGCGAAGATCACCCCACCTTTCGCCGTACCATCTAGCTTACTGATCGTAATACCTGTCACGCCGACCGCTTTTTTAAAGATATCAGCCTGATTAATTGCATTTTGTCCCGTGCCCGCATCTAAGATCAACATCACTTCATGGGGGGCATTTTCATCCAATTTTTTCATCACTCGAACGACTTTTTTTAACTCGTCCATTAGATGCACTTTATTTTGTAAACGACCCGCTGTATCAGCTATCAAAACATTTATGTTTCTAGCTCGTGCCGCTTGAAGCGCGTCAAACAACACTGAAGCGCTATCGGCTCCGGTATGCTGTGCCACAACTGGGATATCGTTCCTCTGTCCCCAAACCTGTAACTGCTCTACAGCTGCGGCGCGAAAAGTATCGCCTGCTGCTAACATAACCGATTTACCTTCGGCCTGATATTGTTTAGCAAGTTTACCTATGGTCGTTGTCTTACCAACACCATTGACACCTACCATTAAGATCACGAAGGGACCATCGGCATTATCCGGAACCAGAGGAATAGAGACAGGATCTAAGGTTTTCTGCATCTCTTCACGCAGTAGATCATATAGTGCCTCACCATCTTTAAGCTGCTTACGGCTCGCTTGTTCGGTCAAACTATTAATCAGGCGAGTGGTTGTCTCGACGCCGACATCGGCGATCAGTAACTGCTCTTCGAGTTCTTCAAAAAGATCTTCACCGATTTTCTTGCCCTTAAACAGATCCACAAAACCACTACCAATATTCTCACTGGTGCGTTTTAAACCACGCTTTAACCGATTAAAAAACCCACCCTTAACAGGTTTTATCTGTGGTTCAGGCTGCTCCTCCACCTCTTGTTTAGCCGCTGCCTCTTTCTCAGCCAGAGCTTCAGCTTCCTGTCTCACCTTCTCAGCCTCAGCTTCTCTTAAAGCCAGAGCCGCAGCCTCTTTTAAAACAAGAGCCTCCTCCGCTAAACGTTTCTGTTCTTCAGCGTTATCCGCAATCTCTACCTCTGGCGCCTTGACTTCATCTTTTGACTGGTCTTTGCGAAACCAGGAGAACAAACCTTTCTTTGCCATGTGTATTACCAATGCTCAACTAACTGACTTAACGTTTAAACGAGATAACCTGCTAACTTTTATTAATGTAATAGCTTAGCGAAACCATCCAATCATGTATGTTTATTTACTATTTATCTGATACTTACTATTGCTAATAATCGTGTCGGTATAGTACTCATCAATAATTAATTATTCAGATAATTATTTTAGCGACGCAGTATAACCAAACGAATTTGGGATCATATTATACCCACAAGAATGGGTAAATATGCAGTGAATCAAGCCTTTTCTGGCATTAACCTCAGGTTTTCACCATTTCTACTAGCTTTGGGGTAAAATAGCCGCCTTTCACTGTGCGAGACAGTCTATCACCTTCTCCCTCAGACAAAAAAACTAAGCAGATGGGTAAAGATATGGCGAAAAGTAGACCTTCCAATGGCCAAATTCGAATTATCGCGGGCCAATGGCGCTCGAGACGCCTACCTATTCACGATTTAGAAGGATTAAGACCCACAACTGATAGAATCAGAGAAACGCTATTTAACTGGCTTGCGGGTGATCTTAGCGGTGCTCGAATACTGGATTGCTTCGGCGGCAGTGGCGCACTCTGTTTTGAGTCTCTCTCTCGCTACGCAAGTTATGCCAAGGTGTTTGAACTTCAAGCCAGTGCGGCAGAACAACTAAAAGTGAACCTAACAACTCTCAAGTGTGACTCATCTATGGCCGATGTCATCAAAGGTGATACCCTTAAATTATTGACGATTAAACCTCAAGAGGGATTTGACATCGTCTATATTGATCCACCGTTTAGAAACGATCTCGCCGAAAAAAGTATTCAGTTAATCGCTGAGCATCACTGGCTCAAAGAAAATGCTCAGATCTATGTAGAGACCGAAAGCGAGCTGGACCCGCTATGTGTGCCATCTGACTGGGTGCAGTTAAAACAAAAGAAGGCGGGGCAAGTCATCTACCGGTTGTATCAATATCAGCCTTAAAGGCGCTCAGCGAACGCAGCACAAAAGTGATTATCTAAACGTGTTCGCTTTGATAATATTCAGCCAACTAAGCGATAAATTTTAAGAATATGTTGAGTAACCTCTCTAAGCCGTCCTCCGCCCTTGTATAAGCAAAGCAATAAAGTAAAGTCCACCGACTATTGCGACTAAGGTGCCTGCTGCTATCTGGGATGGATATACCAGATTTTGTCCTAACCAATCTGAGAACACCATCAGGCTAGCACCGAGTATGGACGCTGTTGGGATCTGTAACTCAGCCTTTTTCGCGCCTAAAATCACCGCCATATGGGGTGCGAGTAAACCGACAAAAGCCACAGGCCCCATTGTGGCTGTGACTATGGCACACAGTAGTGCGACACAAGAGAGTAACGCGATAAAGGCACGAGGTACATTCAAGCCTCTGGCCTTAGCAAACTCTCTTCCCGCCGAGATCAGTGTTAACCAACGCGACGTAAGTAAAGCAAAGCCAATTAATAACGCCACACCAGCGGTAAGCACGAGTGCTGATATGGGAGTGACCCTGTAGGTGGAGCCTGCGAGCCAGCTTAAGATGGTATAAGAAGTTTCATCACCTCGCGCCAGAGCAAACTGAACCATTGCCTCGATGAGTGCGGTCAAGGCAATGCCAGTTAACACTAGCATAGAGGGCGCATATTGATGTCGTTTACCCAGAATCAGCAACAGTCCCAAAACAGACATACTACCGATAAAGGCAATGGCTGGGGTGCCGTCGAAGATATTCAACCCCAAGAAGATAGTCCCACCAACTAAAGCTAACGTTGCTCCAGCCGAGATCCCTAATATGTCTGGGCTCGCTAACGGATTGTAGATCAATCTTTGTAGCAAGACGCCAGCAACCGCAAGACCTGCCCCCGATGCTATCGATGTCAGTAATCTCGGCCAACGTATCTGCCAGCCAAACGCATCAGGAAATGAGAATAGCCAAACAATTTCCTGCTCCACTGTTGCCTTAGAGATAAACAGCGAGATAATAGCTAGAGCCAGTAGACATAACGCCATTAAAGGCTGAGCCTTGGGAGTCATCTGATAACGACTCCTAGGCAAACTAAGAGACAGCTGATCTTGCGCTCCCATCTTACGCCGAGTGAACCAGATAAGTGCCGGTGCACCGATCAGAGCTGCAGCGGTTCCCGATGGCACAAGATCAAAGGTATAAGTACTCAGCAACATAGCCAATGCATCGGTAGCCACCAGCACCAGAGCACCGAGCAACATGCTATAAAGCAGCTCATCTTTCGGGGTTCTGGATCCAAATTGCCTGGCGATATTCGGCGCAAGCAGGCCGATAAAACTGATCACCCCTACAGTTGTGATACATGAAGCCACCAGCCATAAACCCAGAGTAAATAATCCAAAAAAAGCAGGGATGATATTCAAACCACGAGCCGAAGCACTAGTTTGGCCCATACGCAATAAGGACAAAATCCGAGGCGCAAATAAAAAGATAAATATAGCAACAGAGAGCCTAGGTACTAGCCACTGAACTTGCTGCCAGCCATTTTGTGCTAAATCCCCGGCGCCCCAGATAAATAAATTTTTCGCGTATTGATCGTTAAGCAAAATGATCGCCGTCGCTATGGCCCCGAGTAATATGTTGACCGCCATGCCAGCAAGCACTACCGGCAGCCCTGACATGTTACCAATACCAGTAATTAAGATAACTAAACCCAAAGTCAACATGGCACCGATCATGGCCGCCAGTGAAGCATATTCACCGACAAAGTCGGGAAACCATACATTCAGTACCACTAAGGCCAGCCAAGCTCCCGAAGCTGTACCTAAAGTGAGAGGAGAAACCAGAGGGTTTTGGGTCAACTGCTGCATCAAGCTACCCACCAGTCCTAAAGTGGCTCCCACCATAATGGCCATCATGATACGTGGCAATTGAGACTCGACAAACATGATCTCATCAAAGCTATTCGCCAACAGGTGATGCTGGGAAAGGTCAACCAGTAGATGCCATTGACTCGATAGTGATATTTGAGTGTCGACCTGGGCAGACATAGCAGTCATGACCAGTAAAAAAAGCAGAGTTGTGCTATAGCGAAAAAATTGAGGTTTGTGCATTACAAGTTTAACTCATGCTTTTTATTTAATATTGATTGGGGGACCATTGCCGGTTTAATCGGTGCAATTTCAAGCAGGCTATCTGTGAGTGCCTGAGCCATATATTCAATAGAGATGGCACCACCATAATTCCAAGCTGACTCAACGCTGTTCATCTTATTAGCCCGAACGAAAGGCATGGCTTGCCACATTACGCTAGCATCCAGCTGAGACTCTTGAGAAAAGGGGCGGAAATATAAGGCGATTCCATCACCCACATGGCGCAATTCTTTTAATCGTTTCTGTCTCGCGCCCCATTGAGTTCTGCCCTGAGTCATCGCAGGTTCGATACCCAGTAAAGAGAGCGCATATTGTGAGGTAGAGTTATCACCAAACTGATAGATTGAGGTCATGCTGGCGAAACGAAAGCTGGTCACCTTAGGTAAGTTGTCTGAATATGCCACCTTTAATCTGGCCTTCATATGTTCTATATTTACGTACATTTTCGCTAACCTCACAGAAGCAATCTCTTCTCGCCCTAATGCCTTAGCGATCTGTTTAAAGTTGTCGATAGCGGCTTGGGCATTGTCATGATGTTCACTGTAAGTCTGGAAAAACAGCACTGGTGCGATCTGCTCAAGCTTAGGTAAGAGATCGAGCTGAGGTGAAGCTATGATGATCACATCGGGCTTCAAGGCTGCCAAACGCTGAAAATTTGGCTCAACTCGGGTGCCGATATCCAGCACTGACTCGGGGACTTGCGGTTTCATCACCCATTCACGATATCCAGCAATATCCGGCATAGCGATAGGAGTGATACCTAGCTCCAGCACTTGCTCGGCCACATCCCAATTCAATACGGCGACTCGGCTTGGTACCTGAGATAATGTCTGCAACCCTCGACTATCTTTAACTTTAACAGGTGCTTGGGTCTCGGCCTGGCTCCCCCAAGACATCAATGTTATAGTTGAAATTAACACAGTTCTGGCCAACATAGCAGTTAACTGAGTCGTTAGCATACGACTGCAACCTTATGATCTTGCTCTGGATGGTCGATTAACCTGACGGGTGTCGAATAGAGATCTGATAATAACTGCTCATCGAGCAAGACATTCACTTTCCCCTTAAAGGCAATCTTTCCAGCCTTAAGGGCCACGATATGAGTCGCAAAGCGCAAAGCTAGATTAAGATCATGCAAGATGATGATCACCCCCTTGCCTGTTTTTTTATTTAACTGACTCAAAAGCTCCATCAACTGATATTGATGATGAATATCTAAGGCTGAAGTTGGCTCGTCCAGTATTAATAAATCAGCCTGCTGCGCCAGCAACATAGCAACCCAAGTTCGTTGTCGCTCACCACCAGAAAGTTGATCGGCTAAGATATCTTTAAATGCCGTGACTCCAGTTTCCATCATGGCCTGAGCTATAATTTCATCATCCTCTTTACGCCAACGCCCTAAAGCTCCGCGCCAAGGAAAGCGTCCAAGACGTACTAATTCTGCCACGTTTAACCCTGCTACTTCCGGCAGTTTTTGCGGCAAATAAGCCACAGTTTGCGCTAACTGCTTATGGCTATAACTGATGAGGGACTTGCCAGCTAATTTAACCTCGCCCTCTTCCGGCGAAAATTGATTAGCAAGCAGATTAACCAAGGTAGACTTGCCTGATCCATTGTGGCCAAGTACCACAGTGAGGGCATGGGGATCTATTTGTAAGTCAGCTATATCCAAAATGGTACGTTCGCCACGAATCACTCTGACATTTGTTAGTTCATACATCTTTGTTTCTTCTTAAGCGAGGGCAATTGTTACACAAGACACCCGAGTTAGTCTTATATATGGAGCAACAGCTGGAGCGATGCAATCTGAGTCTATTATCTAGTTTAGACCGATACTGAGCTATATTACTCAGATTTGGCAGAGACTTTATATTATAGATGGCTACAAATGCTAGATAGAGAGATTTAATTGGGGACAGATTTGAGCCATGTTGTGAAATCATCCCCTTGAATGAACGGCCAAGCTCTCCCTTAAGATAAGGGGTCACTTGCTTGCATTGCTCAAAGAGTTGCTCAAAATCAGCTTGACTCACATATTTCTCCAAATAAACAGAGCTGGCGGAGATCCCTCTCCACCAGTCTAAATAGCAGGTTAGAAGTTATATTTAATGTTCAACTCCACGGTACGCTCCGCACCATACCAGCAGTTCATCGAATCGTAGCAGGTATAATATTCCTCATTGAATAGGTTATTAGCGATAAGCATTATGCTGGCGCCGGCTAAGTTGCTACTCAATGTACTCAAGTCATAGCCAAGAGAAAGATCCACTAAGGTGTATGAAGAGAGCTTGTCTGTATTATTGGCATCCATCTGCATCTCACCAACATAGCGCACACCACCACCAATACGGGTGCCGGTAAGGGCGCCAGAATCTATGTAGTAGTTAGTCCATAGTGTCGCCGTATGCTCAGGGACATAGATAGGCGTCTTCCCTTGAAGATCATTACCACTGTCTTTAGTGATCTCCATATTTATATAAGTGTAGCTGGATAAAATATTGAAGTTTTCCGTCAGGTACCACTGCCCTTCAAGCTCAAGCCCTTGAGATTGCACCTCACCGACCTGAAGCTTATCTCCCCAAGGGTCGCTCGGATCTGACATCAGGGCATCACTCTTCACGATATTAAAATAGGAGATACTGGCCGTCACATCCTGGGCCTGGGAGATATACTTGATCCCAACCTCAAATTGCTCACCGAGCTCAGGCTTGTATGTGCTGCCATCTGACCGAGTACCGGCCGCAGGTTCAAAACTCGTGGCATAGCTCATAAACGGAGAGGCTCCATTATCTAACTCATACATGCCTCCGACACGGTAGGAAAACTGCTGATGATTGGCCTCCGCTTTGGTATCACCATAGCTATCAGCGTACTGACTCGAAGCGCTAAAGTCATCGAAGCGACCACCGACAATCAGAATAAGTTTATCAATACGAAGCTGATCCTGAAAATACAAGCCTAACTGATCAAGCTTTACCTTGTCTCTGGCATCATAGGTAGAGCTCAGTTTGCTCGGATCCACCATGTCATTATTCGGGTTGAAAATATTGAATTCGCTAAACTGACTCGTACTGCCAAACTCAGAATATGCGGAAGTTCCACTCATCTTCTGATAGTCGACTCCGATCAACACATTGTGTTTTATATTACTGAGATAGAAGTTACCCGATAACTGATTATCGACGGCATAACCGCTAGAGTCTTCATCGGTGCTGTAAATATTTCTGTCTAAATTTCCCGTATTCTGGTCGAAGTTAGCCGCCAGATGATACGTATTTTTCTGATGCAGCTGAGCATCCAGATAACGGAAACTCTGTAGAAAAGACCAATTATCATTGAAGTCATGATTAAACTTATAACCCGCCATCCAAAACTCACGCTCGAAGGCGCTCCAGTTTTTATCTCCAGCGAAGGTCGATGGGCTGGTACTGCCTGCAGCATTACCATAAATCATCCCAGAAGCTGGCAAGGATGAGTTCATCCCCATCGCTGGATCATTCTGATAATACAAATTAAAATTGATGTAGGTGCTATCTGAGATGTTCCAGTCCAAAGAAGGCGCAAACACGTAGCGTTCTTCTTCGGTATAATCCACCTGACCATCTCTCTTACGCGCTAACGCAAGGATGCGATATGAGAAATTACTATCATCTATCTGACCTGTGGTGTCGATCGAAGCTTCCATCAGATTATCTGAACCTATGGCGGCAGTGATCTCGGTGCCAGTCGTAGTTTGAGGCGTTTTAGCTATCATGTTAACCATTCCACCTGGCGGCATAGAACCATATAGCACCGATGTTGGCCCCTTAAACACCTCTACCTGCTCGATAGCAATAGGGTCAATCTGGGGTTGCAGGTTCCAGCCAGTCAGCGATTGCAGCACCAGTCCGTCATAGTAACTCTGATTAACATCGAACCCACGTATATTGAAGGTATCATACATGGTCACCGCGCCACCTTTTTGCTCAGTTGTCACGCCAGGAACATATCTGAGCGCCTGATTCAATGACTTAACACCGCGCTCTTTCATCAATTCACTGTCAATCACGGTGAGTCCCTGTGGGGTATCTTCAGGAAGTAATGAGGTCTTAGTCGCCGTGTTGCGATATGCCTGACCAAGTACGGTAATGGCCTCCATCTGGGAAAGTTCAACCACAGAGTCATGGGACTCCTCGGCGTTGACAGACGGAGTGAACGACAGTGAAGTCATAATAGCCGAGGCCAGAGCGGTGCGATAAAATACTAGGTTACGCTTACTTGAAACCATGAAGCCCTCTACTAAATTCAGGTTAATTATTCTCAATAGCACACCAAGTTGCTTGTGAGAATATAAGTGATAATGATTATCAGCTGCGAATAGTATCGTCTTTAGCAGAAATAAAATTAACAATTTGGTGCATGGTGATATAAATATTAAACTTGTTGGTTATCTTGAGGGGAAATCACAATATCCATAGGGACGGACAAAGCAGACTTAAGCTTTCTTTTCTATAGGAAGCCAATATGTCATCTCACTACAGGCTTCATTACCCCGCTCTTCTTTGGCACCATAAGTTTCGAGTTCGAAACCTTCTATCCCCGAGTATCCGGACTCTGGTAACCAAGTACAAATCAGCCACTCAACTACATGAGCAAAACCATTGATGGCACCGATATAAGAAACCACCGCATACTCTTGTGCTGGTATTTGTAATAGCTCTAATGTTTGAGGTACTTTTTGGCCACTAAGTTTGATGGCCTGACTTTTAACTCCGGCCCAATAGCTAACAAGTGGTTCGTCCACCATATGGGTATCGACAACACCTATTAGATCGCCTACAGGAAGAGATTGAATATCCAAAATATTCTGCAACTTACGCCAAGTTTCTGGAACTATAGTAGAAAAATCTGGTGAATCTGATAGCACTCCCTTAATGGGAGAAAATACCCCAAGGATGCTGAATGAGGCTCTGTATTCGATATGAGTTTGCAGAAATGCACTGTCCACCACACTGCCTGTGGTTAAATTTGTTAATTTGGTCAGTGGGTTTCTCAAGCCCACCCTCAAGCCTCTGAGCTTATACTCTCGCGGGCTAGAACCGAAGAATTGTTTAAAGGCGCGACTAAAACTCACCTCTGAGTTAAATCCCAACTCGTAGGCGATATCAAGCATGCGCTCTCCGCCGGTGAGCATACGCTCAGCTGCCAAGCTCAGCTTCAGTTCTCTAACATATTGAGCAACGCTCAATCCGGTTTGGTTTTGAAAAACCCTCTGCAGCTGCCATCTGGACCAGCAACTCTGCTCGGCTAATTCCTCTAACGACAGGCTTTTATCTATATTATCTTGAATATATTCCAATACTCCCTCGATGCGAGTGAAAGGTGAGCGGTTTGACATAGAACTCCCCTGTAAAAGTAAATTGAATACCTATCCATTTAGCTAAATTAAGCAGAAATATTAGAGGTGAATAATTATCACCTGACTATATTAGCTCATAATAATGCAAGCTGGTACAAACTAATACAGAGTTTATACAAACAAACATAAAAAAGCCCCTTAGGGTTAACTATGGGGCTTTCAAGGTTATGCTATAGGCCTATCAGCCTAAGACTTATCCCTTAGGATAAGGGTGTGCCACACCTTTGTGACAATCTACACAGGTCTTACGTTTATCGGCTTCTTTCTTGAAGTTGCGCTCGTGCATTCTTTTCGCCATTCTCTTCATAGTCTCAGGCTGATTTTCATAGATACGAGTGTGACAATGCTGACAGTTAGCTGAATCAGTAGCACGGAAATATTTAAGTGCTAAATCAGCTTGTTCCTTGCGGTTCTCGTCTAGCCACTCTTGAGTATTAAAACCATCGATTGTAAAATACCCATATAAATCTTTAGATACAATAATCTTCTTAATCAGGTACTTAATTGGATTGTGTGGAAGGTGACAATCTTGACATTGAACGGTCACACCTGCACGGCCTCCACCATGTGCAGAAGCCAGCACTTCATCTTTCAAAGAGTGATTGCTGTGACAAGACATACAAAACTCATCTGTACTTGTCGCATGTAAAGTTTGTTGTGTAGCAAAATAGCCAACAACACCAACTACAATACCAACCACTAGTAGGGC
>JBAHZX010000037.1:0-43389 GCA_037132815.1 Shewanella sp. | reverse complement strand
AAAGCAATTGATGAAATTAGATGTGGTATCCCAAGACGAGTTTGAAGTGCAACAGCATGTTTTGCTCAAGACTCGTGAAAAGCTGGAAGCCCTACAGGCACAAGTCGATGCGCTTGAGAAGCGACTCAACGAAAGTGAAAGTGAATAAATTACCAGTGATACGATACATGCCCATTCTACTTCAAAGTGCAGGTTTCAGAGCCGTCTGAGGTAGAACTGATATCAAACATGACACATATCTGGACTACTATTTTCATAGCGCTCAGCATGAGCATGAAACATAATATGAATTTCACTGAAGCGCAAAATATTGAACAGATAAGCGGCGAATAATAGTCGAAAATACCAAGATATAGAGTGAAAACCGTGCGGTCAGCGGTTTTCTACTGTTAAATACTTGCCATTAGTCCGCTCAAAGGTATAATGCCCGTCACTTACTGAGGTCTTAGTGAGTCTATTAGATTAAGCCGGTGTGGTGGAATTGGTAGACACGACGGATTCAAAATCCGTTGCTTTCGAGCGTGACGGTTCAAGTCCGTCCTCCGGTACCAAACTTTAAAACCTTGCTAACGCAGGGTTTTTCCGTATCTGACGTACAGTTGATTTTCAAATACCCCCTTTCTATCTACCCATTTACAAGAAGCAGAATGGCTACCTTTAGCATGGATTTTCTTTATCTCTAGGGTTGAACTGTTTTGGTGTTATTAAGCTAGCGATATACGGTAATTGAAAAAGCCCAAACATCAAACCATGGGAAGATGTATTGCATGAATATGCGATTCAGCCTATCCATAATTCGATCTCATCAAAGGTGAAAATGCCACAGACATAGCTTTAGTCATCGATACTATGGACACCCTCTACCAAAAATGTTGATATCATATGTCTGGTATCATCGGATTGCGATTTTACTCCCCTAGTGACTAGAGCACTTGCAAACGGTAAATTAATGATTAGTCTTTTAAGGCAAAGGGTTAAGGATGATGACTGGGGAGCCTGTAAATAATCACCTTATGCCCCTATAAGCTCCTCCCTTCTAACATTTGATCGATAAATCTCTGGCCTGCTAAGCTAATGAAGCGTCTTGATGGGTAGACTAGGTAACACTTACCAATATATGGTTCTACATCTTCAAACAACACCACCAGCTCACCCTGCTCAACATGTTTACGAACCACATCTATAGGCAAAAATGCAATACCACGGCCAGTTAAACTCGCTTCTAAACAAAACTGAATATTATTGAGACACAAGTTTCCCTTCGCCGCTATCATCATATCGTTGCCTAATGGCAGTTCATTGAAAATTCGGCCGTTAGGGTAGCGAAACAGTATAAAGTTATGTTTCTCAAGATCCTTTGGTAATAAGGGCATGCCTGCTTTAGCAAGATAATTAGGGCTAGCGACAAAATGTAACGCTTGACTGATAATTTCTCGAGCCACCATCTCATTTTCATTAAACGAATCTTCTAACATAAAGGCGATATCGATATTGTTACGGATCATATCTTTAGGCTCGGCGCTAACGATCAGCTCAACGGTAAGTTCAGGGTTATCATCCATAAATTTGAAAATTTGATTAGCTATATCCAATAGACCAGGCGCGGAGAACAAAAGGATACGCAGGTGGCCGCCTATCTCGGCCTCTGTATCGGTGAGTTCTACCAAAGTCTGTTCAAGCTCGCCAAGAATTGATAACGTTTTAGTGTAAAAGTGGCTACCCGATGTCGTTAACATCATGGCTCGGCTCTGACGATGAAATAACTTCACCTTAAGATCATCTTCTAATGCTCGCAAGCGGCGGCTCACGGTCGATTTAGGCAGGTTCAGTAGATCCGCAGCGTCCACTAAACTACCCGTCTCAACAATACGATGGAACAAAGAAATATCTTCAGTTTTCATAACGATCTCTATAATATCCAGATAATTACCACTATCAAGTCACTCTCAAATGTGATCCATGTCCGCATTTAGTTTTATCAATCAAATAAAGTAGTCTCATTTTATGGAACTAATAATTCCACATATTCACATTTCATTAAAAATTAGTTACTGCTATCTTAACTTGTATTTATACATTACGTAACATGCACGAGATCCAGTTTATGAAGAGCTTAACAAAATCACTCATAGTCATCATGGTCACAGTTACCTTGACTGGCTGCAACTCAGAGTCCGTTGAAGTTGCCCCACCAACCATAAGACCGGTTAAACTATTAGAAGTCACAGATGTTAATGCTGAGGCGATTCGTAGCTTCCCAGCTAAAATAGCGGCCACTAAGCAGGCGAACTTAAGCTTTAGAGTATCGGGGCAGTTAATCGATTTTACGCTCGTCGAAGGCCAACAGGTAAAAAAAGGCTCCATTCTGGCCAAGTTGGATGACAGAGATGCCCACAATAATTTACTCCATAGCGAGGCCAATCATGAGCTCGCCACCGCCGACTACAAGCGTAAGGGTGAACTGTTACGTCGCCAGTTGATCTCACAAGCAGAATACGATCTCTCTAAGGCCGAACAAAAATCTGCCGCTGCCGCTCTGGCTAATGCCCGAGATCAATTAAGTTACACTCACTTACTCGCACCGTATGACGGTACAGTGGCCAAGATCTCCATAGACAATTATCAAATGATTCAAGCAAGCCAGTCGGTGCTCGTGTTGCAAAAAGATCGCAATATTGACGTGGTTATCCAAGTGCCTGAGTCTATGGCCAGTCAGGCAATTAAATTTAATCCCCATGCTAAATTTCAACCTCAGGTACGCTTCAGCACTCAACCAGAGCAAGCTTACTCAGTAACACTCAAAGAGCATGCAACTCAAGTCACCCCTGGCACTCAAAGTTACGAAGTGGTCTTCACTTTAGCCAGACCGTCTCAAATCAATATTCTTCCGGGTATGAGCGCCGAGTTGACCTTAGATCTTTCTATAAACTCTCAGGTAAAAAAGACGGTAGTCCCTGCCAGTGCAGTGATGAAACGTGATATTGATGGCCAAAATATCATCTGGATTTACCATGATGACACGGGCAAAGTGACGCCACAAATTGTCACTTTAGGTCAAGTCACTACCGATGGCATAGAGATCTTAACCGGCTTGAACAAGGGCGATCAGCTTGTCGTCGCGGGTGTGCAATACCTCTCTGCCAACCAAAAAGTTAAACCTCTTTACTGGCAACGCGGAGTATAACTCCTTGCACAGTTTTTATTTTTACTCTTTTGTCTGCAAGGATTATCAGCCGTGAATTTCGCACAATACTCTATAGAACATAAAGTAGTAAGCTGGATGTTTGTTATCTTATTACTGGTAGGTGGCAGCATCTCCTTTATGGGACTAGGTCAACTCGAATTCCCCGAGTTCACCATCAAGCAAGCACTCGTTATTACTGCCTACCCAGGCGCATCACCAGAACAGGTTGAAGAGGAGGTAACTCTTCCCCTAGAAGATGCCCTGCAACAACTTGATGCTATCAAGCATATCACCTCGATCAACAGTGCCGGCCTGTCTCAAATAGAGATAGAGGTCCACGACTACTACGGCTCAGACGAACTGCCGCAGGTTTGGGATGAGGTACGCCGTAAAGTGAATGATAAGCTCGGTGAACTGCCACCTGGGGTTTTGACCCCGTCAGTGATAGATGATTTCGGTGATGTCTATGGTATTTTACTCAACATCTCAGGCGATGGTTACACTAACCGTGAGTTGCAAAATTATGCCGATTTTGTCAGGCGTGAACTCATGCTGGTCGAGGGTGTAAAAAAAGTCACCGTTGCCGGAAAAATTACCGAGCAGGTTGTGGTCGAGATATCCCAACAAAAGCTCAATGCTTTGGGTCTGAATCAGGACTATATTTATAGCCTAATCAATAGTCAAAATGTGGTATCCAACGCTGGCAGTGTTCTGGTCGGCAAAAGTCGTATTCGTATCCATCCCACCGGTGAATTTAATCAGGTGGAGCAGATGGAACATCTGTTAATCAGCGCACCTAGCAGTACCAAGTTGGTCTACCTTGGTGATATCGCTCAGATATACAAAGAAAATACTGAAACTCCGACAAGTATCTACCACAGCAATGGTAAATCAACCTTGTCGGTAGGTATCTCATTTTCCAGCGGTGTCAATGTTGTCGATATCGGAACTGCCATTAATGCAAGGCTAGCCGAGCTCGATAATGAGCGCCCCATAGGGATACAACTTAATACTGTTTATGACCAAAGTCAGATGGTAGATCAAACCATCACAGGTTTCTTAATTAATCTGGCCGCATCGGTAGCTATAGTGATCGTTGTGCTTTTGATATTTATGGGCATGCGCGCGGGGCTACTGATGGGACTGGTACTGCTATTGACGATATTAGGTACCTTTATCATGATGAAGCTGCTCAATATCGAGCTGCAGATCATCTCACTAGGCGCGCTAATCATCGCCTTGGGTATGCTCGTCGATAATGCCATCGTGGTGACCGAAGGCATACTCATAGGTATCAAGCGTGGTCAGAGTCGATTAGACACAGCTAAAAAAGTAGTGTCACAGACGCAATGGCCGCTACTGGGTGCCACTGTCATTGCCATTCTAGCCTTCGCGCCCATTGGCTTGTCAGACACCGCCACTGGCGAGTTTTGCATCTCGTTATTTCAGGTATTAATGATCTCGCTGTTTATTAGCTGGATCACTGCCATGACCTTAACCCCCTTCTTTTGCCACTTGCTGTTTAAGGATGGTAAAATCAGCGATGATGGCAATGATGACCCTTACAAAGGATTCATATTCCAGTTTTATCGTGCTAGCTTAAATGTTGTGATGCGTTTTCGTGTCTTCACCTTGCTTGTCGTTATTGCCGCACTATTCACCTCGGTAATGGGATTCGGCTATGTGAAAAATGTGTTCTTTCCAGCCTCAAATACACCGATGTTCTTTGTGGATGTATGGATGCCAGAAGGCACCGACATTAAGGCAACCGAGCGCCTAGTTAGCCGCATAGAGAAAGATCTACTCGCCCAGCAAGAGAGCAATGATGTCGGTCTGGTTAACCTCACTAGCGTTGTCGGTCAAGGCGCACAAAGATTCATACTCTCCTATGTCCCAGAGAAAGGTTACCATTCCTACGCTCAACTACTGATAGAGATGACAGATCTTGCCAGCCTAAATAAATACATGCGCACACTAGAGCAGGAGTTAAGTCTCACATATCCTGAAGCTGAGTATCGTTTCAAATATATGGAGAATGGTCCCAGTGCTGCCGCTAAAATAGAAGCTCGCTTCTACGGTGAAGATCCTGTGGTACTTCGTCAGCTTGCCTACCAAGCCAAGGCGATCTTAATTGCTGAGCCGACGGCCGTAGGTGTGAGACATAACTGGCGTAATCAGGTAACGTTGATCCGCCCACAACTGGCACAAGCACAGGCTCGTGAAACTGGGATAAGCAAACAAGATCTCGACAATGCCTTGTTGGTTAACTTCAGTGGTAAGCAAATTGGTATCTATCGTGAAAATAGCCATCTGATGCCGATCATAGCGAGGGCGCCAGCCGAGGAACGTCTCGATGCTGACAGTTTGTGGAAACTCCAAGTCTGGAGTTCAGAAAATAACGTCTTTGTTCCCGCGACCCAACTTGTCTCAGAGTTCAGTACCGAATGGGAGAATCCGCTTATCATGCGCCGCGACAGAAAACGTATGCTGGCCGTATATGCCGACCCGATCAACGGTGCCGATGAGACGGCTGATTCAGTGTTTAAAAAAATCAGAGCCGACATAGAAGCCATCCCACTTCCAAATGGTTATGAGTTCGAATGGGGCGGTGAGTACGAAACGGCAGGATTAGCCAAGACCTCGGTATTTAGCTCAATACCTATGGGCTATCTGGCCATGTTTCTTATCACTGTGTTGCTATTTAACTCGGTACGTCAGCCTCTGATTATCTGGTTTACCGTGCCATTAGCCTTAATTGGTGTGGTGTCTGGTCTATTGATATTCGATGCTCCCTTCAGCTTTATGGCGTTACTTGGCTTGCTCAGCTTGACTGGTATGATCATCAAAAATGGCATCGTACTGGTAGATCAGATAAATCTGGAGCTGAGTGAAGGTAAGGAGGCCTATCAAGCAGTATTTGATTCGTCTGTAAGCCGGGTAAGACCGGTGTTGATGGCTGCGGTCACGACGATGCTGGGAATGGTTCCGCTGCTATCTGATGTCTTTTTTAGCTCCATGGCAATCACCATTATTTTCGGCCTAGGCTTCGCCTCTGTGCTGACGCTCCTTGTCTTGCCTGTTACTTATACGCTGGTGTTTCGCATTCCTTATCCTAAACAGGCGTAAGCAAAGAATAGGAAAAATAAGGAGACATATTACCCATCAGCGATTATCGACATCAGTAGTTACTTGCTTCCCGGCAATCCCGATCCCATTGTGGATCGGGTATAGCCGTTCTAATTCAAGATGCAAGGTACAAGTCAGACAAATGGCCCCAACTCAGAACTAAACAAAAATTCATCAACAAAGTCACATTTTACAGTAAGCAATTGGTAAAATTGATTTAGAATGGCGACAACCTGTCATGTCCAACAATGAGAAATCGCATATGAACAAGGCAATCACCGCCGCACTTATCTCAGCTTTAGTCTGTCCCGGAACTGGCCATTTTTATTTAAAAAAGTATAATATCGGCACCCTTATTTCTGCCGTCAGTCTGAGTGGATTAGCCTATCTCCTCTATCAGGCGGTAGAGCGAGCAAGAGAGATCTCAGATCAGATCTTATCAGGTGCTATTCCGATGGATTTCAACTTGATTTATCAGATGGTCACCGAGCAACCAAGTGGAGAGGCATCACTCTATGTGTCTATTGCCACAGGGATATTTATCATAGGTTGGCTTATTGGGATTATTGATGCTTATCGTTTGGGCTTGGCTTTGGATAAGAGCTTAGATAAAGCTGATGACCATAAACCATCAGCTGAATAACATCAGGGAACAATGAATAAAAACAAAGATTTTAACCGTTAATCTTAGATCTGTTCATCGACATTGTTTTTACTCTATTTGATCCTCAAGCTGACTAAATTGGCGAACCCGGCGGCATTTTTAGTGGCTCTTCTATCAATTTAACCTTAGGGTCTTTCAATCCTTGCTCCACACCTTCAGCAAGCCAAGCAAAATGAGCCGCCTCGTAGGCGCTAACTCGCTTAACTTTACGTTTAAGCTGCTTGAGCGTATGGCGCAAACGACCTGCCAATTGTGCCTTTACTTCGGGCCTTGTCTGTTTAGCATGGTAGCTCGCTAACAACTCATCGAGTATTACACTGTTGACTCGCATCCAGATCCCTTGCTCGGGGCCATTGGGAATATCCTCATACAGTGTACTGTCCAACAACTTGTCGACTAATGCCGAAACGGATAGTTGTTCCCTGTCGTCGATATAGCTCTGATTGACCCGATTTAATCGCTGGGGTGCGAGAAGCTGCTTGGCCGTATGACGGCTCAAAATTTCGGCCATACCAAGCGGATCAGTGATGACCCCAAGAGCCGAATCGAAACTTTCCCGTGTTCTGTTATAGTTACCCGCCTTGGGGACTAAAGATTGCTGCAATGTCAGGGAGATCGCTAGCGTCTTGGGTAACAAGGTTGCCAGTAAGGCATCCAAGGCATTTTTTTGCAACTGAGGCGCAATATAGTGCCATGACTCACCTTCAATACCTGCACTATAACTATAATCTGTACCGCCAATAAATTTAGCTGCAGCAGTGATCTGGTAACGATTGAGCAGATAAATGGGCACGAAGATATCACTTAGCTCCCCTCTTGGCTGCCCAGCGAGCAATGCAGAGGCTGAAAAATCATTTATAGCCTTGGCTCGTACTTTATTGATGCTGACAAGCTCGGCAACGGGATCGTTTCCATTATCCCAGAGACTGGCATAGGCATTGCTGGCCCCTTTCGAGCGTGAATCTGCTTCACCTATGTAACGTAGTCCTTGGCGCTGCACCTGAGTCATCAGTGCTGATAACTGAGCCGCTTGCTCGGCCAAGTTGCTATATTCACTATAACCATATTTAATAATATACTTATCCCAGCTACCAACTCCAATGTCATATGGTGCTGAAATATCTATTTTATTATCTTTCAGTATTGCCCTAGGATGGGGATAATCCATCACAGAAGCGTTATTATTACTCGAGGCAGCGAAGTTATGATCTAAGCCTAAGGTATGGCCAACTTCGTGGGCTGCCAGCTGACGAATCCGAGCTAATGAAAGCGCCATCGACGCATCTTCAGCAGCTTGTCTATCTTCCCAGCCAGCGGTGAGCCCACGGGCAATCATATGATCCTGACGAACCCTTTGACTGCCTAAAGTTACATGCCCCTTGATTATCTCACCAGTTCTTGGGTCAACAACGGCTGAACCATATGACCAACCACGTGTTGCCCTGTGTACCCACTGGATCATGTTGTAACGGATATCTTGAGGATCAGCATCTTCAGGCAATAACTCAACCTTAAACCCACCGATGAAGCCTGCCTGTTCGAATGCTTCTTCCCACCAACTGGCTCCCTCTAATAGCGCACTGCGGATTGGCTCCGGTACACCTGGATCTAGATAATAAGTAATCGGCTTGATCACTTCACTGGGCTCAGAACCTGGGTTCTGTTTCTGTAGGCGGTGACGCAACAGATGACGCTGACGAATATCCTGATTAATCTGAGTCCCATAATCTAGATACTCATCAGATAGATAACCACTCATGGGATGATAATCACGAGCCACATAGCCCTCTTCCGGCAGCTGAATAAAGGAATAACGTAGGCGAACTGACATATGATTAGCATCGGGCGTCACTTGAGCCACATAGTGTCCCGCTTTAGCGCTGTTGAAAGTCAACAGCACATCCACGTCGCTGTTACGCTCGAATGACTTGACTCCTTTGGGCAAGATCAGCGAACGGCTTTTATCTAGCTGATAATTGCCCTGCTCAGTGTCTTCAAGAACCGAGGCTATACCATGAAGGTCGTTAATGACCAGATCATTGATCAACACCAGATTTCGCTTACCATCAATGATCTCACCTCGCCATAGCACTGACTCAGCAAAGGCTTCTTTAACGGCTCTGAGCTCGGCGGCATTATCGCTACTGGCACGATATTTAGTATTAAGCTGCTTTAGGATCAAGTAGGGACCATGACGCTCAAATTGCACCATACGGGTGTAACCAAGTTGACCACGATCTAAGCCAATATCGTTAGAGCCTACGCCATGGGGCAAGCTTGTAAGTAATAACAAGGGCTGATCTAACTTATTCGCTTCTAAGTAGAGTTCACCATCGGCTTTAGAGTAAAACAGGTTAATAAAACCTTTTGCAGACTGGCTTTTCTTAATGATAGTGGCACTATTATTTGGGGCTGCGACAACATCGATGACGGGCACAGAGATAAGTGCTATCACTAATGCGAGTTTATAGGGCTTCATTTGGTCTCCTTGAATGCAGCTAAGGTGGTCTTTAGTACTCAACAATTCAATATTAATTTTTGTTTTGACTGTTGTTCTAATTTTGTACTAATAAGACTAAAGGAATAGCTTAACAGCTATCCCTTTAGTCTCAAGTGTAAATAATTCAATTTAGTCGACCCTGATAATTTATTTTACTAGAGCAAGCAGAAAAATTTAATGAAGTATGATTAGCCCACTTCATCTTCCCGTTTAATCCAATAGCTCAGTGTGTCGAACAATTCCCTAAGGACGATTGGCTTAGTAATATGGGCATTCATCCCCGCCAACAGACTCTTATCTCTATCGCCGGACATAGCATGAGCCGTCATCGCTATGATAGGCAACTCCTGCTGACTGAAGCGCTTCCTGATCTCTCTTGCTGCAGTTAAACCGTCCATCACTGGCATTTGAATATCCATGAGAACCGCATCAAAATCCTTCTCTGCAAGCATATCGATAGCGATTTGACCATTATCAGCAACATGAACCTCATAGCCCGCACTCTTCAGGAGTTCGGTCGCCACCTGCTGGTTAATAAAGTTATCCTCAACCAACAAAACCACACCTGCATTTTCATCCACTAATTCTTCAGCTTCAAGCTCTATTACTGTGTTCATTTTAGGTTCTTTAGCAAAAGCCCCGATGATCTCATCGAATAGATCAGAGGCTTTAAATGGCTTCTGTAACATGGCATATATGTTTGAACATTCCGCATCTTCTTTAGAGGGTTCTGCGGCGAAAGAGGTCATCATCATGATGATAGGTCGCTTTTCTAATCGACCATCGGTCACCATGATATCCAGCTTTTCAATCACCTGAATACCATCCATTTCAGGCATCATCCAATCGAGCAGCACTAGATCGACAGATGATTTTTCTAGCTTATCTAGCGCCTCTAGGCCATTGGCAGCCGTCTCCACCTCGAAGTGAAAGTCACGCATCACAGTAGAATAGGTCTGTAGTGCTGTCGGGTTATCATCGACCACTAAGATCTTAAGATTACCTAAACTCTCAGGCACTATCATAGGTTTAACTTCGACCGCTTCTGCGATCTTAAAACGGATGGTGAAACTGAATGTGCTACCAACATCCACTTCACTCTGAACCAGCATCTCACCGCCCATCATGGACACCAAATATTTACTAATGGAGAGACCTAAACCCGTACCACCGTACTTACGCGTGGTTGAGCCGTCGGCTTGAGCGAAGGCATCGAATAAACTGGCCTGCTGTTCCTTACAGATCCCTATGCCTGTATCACGAACCCAGAACTTGAGGGTGATGTGATGACCGCGCTCACCTACGTCTTCACAACCCAATTCAATTTCACCCGTTTGAGTAAATTTAACCGCATTAGAGAGCATATTGATCAGCACCTGACCTAAGCGTAGGGGATCACCTTCTAGAATTAATCCTGCAGTTACCGGCGCGTAAAGTAGTAGCTCAACACCCTTCTGCTGGGACTTGATCACATTGATATCCAGAGCATGGTCTAACACCTGATCCAGTGGAAATGCCACCTTCTCAAGCTCTAACTTACCCGCTTCAATTTTTGAGAAGTCTAAGATATCATTAATAATCCTGAGCAGAGATTGAGCCGAAAACCCCGCCTTATCTATGTAGTCCAGCTGCTTGGGTGTGAGTTCAGTACGCTTAGCCAGCTGTAACATACCGATAATGGCGTTCATAGGTGTGCGTATTTCATGGCTCATGTTAGCCAAGAATTCACTCTTATAAAGGTTAGCAGATTCAGCATCTTGCTTAGCCTCAAGCAAGGCTACCTCGTTACTCTTATGGCGAGTAATATCTTTATGAGTACCCACCATCCTTTTGGGCTGATTATCAGCGGTGAACTCCACCACTCGACCACGGGAGAGTAACCAATGATATTGACCGCTCTTGCCGCGCATTCTGAATTCGATATCTAAGGCACCGATAGGATTGGCTAGGTACTCATCACGATACTCCTGTACCCTGATCCTATCGTCAGGATGAATCAGATCGTCTATGGTTGAAACTAATGCTGGGAACTCATTACTCGTGTAGCCAAGCATTGAGTAGTAAGCTGGATTACAGATGATTTGTTTCGAGTCCAGATACCAATCCCATAGGCCATCTTCTACCGCATCCATGGCCAAATGATAACGCTCCTCGGACAACCTTAACTGCTCGGCTGACTCATATTCACGAGTCACGTCACGCCAGACCGCAATCAAACCTAGCAGTTCACCACGTCGATTATAGAAGGGCAATTTAAGGGTATCGAGCAGTACAGGTTTGCCGGCAAGTTCCACCTTTTCCTGATAACGAAGCGGAGTACGTTCCTCCAATACTCGTTCATCTTCGGCTCTGATACGCACCGACTGTTCTTTGGACATGATCGTTATCGAATCCTTGCCGATGAGCTCACTCTCGGTATAGCCCAGCATGCGTTCGGCCGCCTTGTTGCAGCCTAAATACTTACCCTCTTTATCCTTGAAAATGATCGCCTCAGGAATGGCATCGAGCAAAGATCTAAGCAAAGCATATTCTCGCTCTCGCCGCTCTGTGGTCTCTTTTAACCGTTTGGTACGGCGAGCCACCAGTTTATCAAGCCTCCTGTTTTGCTCCGCTAGATGTCGTGTATACTGCTGGTTTTCTTCAAAAATACGGCTCACTAACAGAAACCAAGGCTCCCAGCCCTGAGAAATCTGTTCAGGAGGTTTTCGGGGCTTCTGGGAACAAGATTCCAAATATGTCAACAGACGGGAAGCAGGGGTCACGAATGAACGCCGAGTTTGCCAGTGTACTATGGTCACCAATATAGACAGAGCCAATATTACCAAGATAAAAGTCAGCTCTATCTTCTCCCAAGAATCTTTATACAGTTCATCTCTACTCTGTAGATAGAGCAAGCGCCAAGGAGCATTCTGTAGGGTTACCGAGTAGATATAGTAGCCATTTCTGATCATTCCATCATGAGCATCAAACAACTCAGACTCCAGAATAGTGTGCAACTCCGAGGGGATCTTCTGACTGATATGAAAGACACGACTGATCTCAGAGTTATCGGAATCACTGTGGGAAAGAATATTGTTTTTCTGATCCAGCAGTATTACCGTACCCGGCATCTTAAAGTAGAGACGTATTTGTCGTGATAGTGAAGCTAAGGTCATATCCAGATTGATCGAACCCATAAATTCATCCTGCAAATAAATAGGTGCCCCTAAGGTGGTCAACAAGCCTTTTCCAGCCGACTCAACGTAAGCAGGGCTCCAAAACATGCTGCGCTGGGGGTTCATTGCCGGCGTTGCCAGCTGAAACTGCTTCTTAGTGAGCAGTTCTTCTCTGAATCTTTGCTCGTCAGATGGCCAAGGAAAATAGGACATGATCCTACGCTTAGAAATATAATAGACAGATGAGGCTTTGGGAGCCGCTTCGCTTGCGACGGGGAAAGAGAGCGATAGCTCGAACAACATCTCCAGTTCCTGATAAAACTTCTCGCTGCGGCCATTGAGGGAGCCGACACCTGTGATACGCCCCATATTGGTAAAAGGTTCGCCACTCTCTGCATAACTTGGCTCTAAAGTAAAATACTGGCCCCTCTCATTGAATTTCTCATACTTAGCCAAGCGATCTTTACGCACTAACTCACCGAGTTTGAGGTGATCGACAGCTACATTTCTCAAGCTTGTTACTGCTCGGATACTCGACTCCAGCAATAAATCGACCTGCATAACATGCAGTTCCACTTGCTTCTCTCTTTGATCCATAAGTTGAGTTTTTTGGCGTTCAAAGATGATCCCTGCGGCGATCAGCGCCATGATAACCACACCAATATAAGTATAAAAAACAGCACGGTTATAATTTTTCTGTATCAACGACTTCAGTTGAAGATCCGGCTCAATCGGTTTCATTCATGACCCTTTAATAAGCCTGAAATACCTAACAGGCTCAAATTTTCATTAACAGTACAATTATTAGGAAGATGGACAAATTAAACACATTCTACCCATTCTACCCATTCTACCTCAAGATGCATGATTTCAGTGGCAATTAAAAGTAGTTTAGCGCCCAGGTTCATTGCTTCAGGCTGAACCTAAGCACCTACATCCATGTCGGCGAGGCTTTGACCGCAGTGCAATAGCTAGCCTATGACTTATAACAGACAAGGCAAGGTCAATAACGCAGTATGAATCACTTAATATTTAACCAGAATTTATATTGATTTTTTCTTTTTTGCTTTACCATAATCCATTAGCTTATCAACAAAAATCTTTAATGGTGTGTTGAGTTTGGTTCTTTTCAATTTAAGTAATGATAAGGGCCGAGATATAACAGTGTTTTTAATAACTAAGCTAACTAATTTCCCTTGGTTTACTTCTTCACTAACCGTTCTTTTAGGCACAATAGAAATACCAATATTGGCTTCAACTGCTTTTTTTAATGTATATACATTATTGTTAGTCATCCTCACGTCAACTGTAACATTATGTTTATCAAGTATATTATCAATAGCCTCTCGGGTGGGAATTCCTTGCTCAAATGCAATAAACCGCTCATTATTAATTTGTTCAATACAAACTGATTTTCTTGTACTAAATTTATGATCTATCGAGACAATAATTACCATTTCATCTTCAGAATAAAGCGTTGTATCAATATTGCTTCGATTTTCTGCAAAAGCAATAATGCCCAAATCTATTTTTTCCCTCTCTAGTAATCGATAAATTTCATTTACTGGTCGAAATTCTAGATTAATATGTACTTTGGGAAAGGCTTTCATAAATAAAGCAAGAAAATCACCTAGCTCATATATCCCTACACTGTATATTGTAGCAATCCGAATATTTCCTTCTAACTCATCCTGGCTGTAGTTAGAGCGTATTTTCAAACCGTCGCATAGCCTTAATATTTCTTTTACATCAGATAAAATTAAAGCACCTTCGGGGGTTAACCTCACATTATGAGGGCTTCTAACTAGTAGTTTTTTTCCTAATTCATGTTCTAATTTTTTAATATGCACACTGACAGAAGGTTGTGAAATGTGATTATCTTGAGCCACTCTTACAAAGCTTCGCTCTCTGGCTATATCACGGAAAAGTTTAAGTTGCGTTATGTTCATTGACTTACACCTAAATAGTTAAAAGCTATTAATAGGATAGATTAATACTATTTAAATTATCAATGTAGTGATGAGATAATACAAGACATAAATTAGAAAGTTTTAATTTTGTCTAAATGAGAGATAAATACACGTGACTAGCACCAAAAATATTAATAAAACAATATCAGCAGAGAAGTCAAATAATATTGTCTTTGATCTTAATGCCAAAAATGGAAAAGTGGAATGGAACGCAGATGGTTCTTTTCCTTACTCCAAAAAAATGGATGTTCTAGACTATGAGTATCAAAAACATGAATTGCAAATTGAATTACTTAAAATGCAAGGTTGGGTAAAAGAAACCAATCAACGTGTTGTTATTATATTTGAAGGACGAGATGCCGCAGGTAAAGGAGGTACTATCAAGCGCTTTATGGAGCACTTAAATCCTCGTGGTGCTCATGTTATCGCACTAGAAAAGCCTAATGCGCGTGAACGTAACCAATGGTATTTTCAACGCTACCTTAAATACTTACCCACTAAAGGCGAAATTATTCTATTTGATAGGTCTTGGTATAACCGAGCAGGTGTTGAACGCGTAATGAATTTCTGTAGCAACCAAGAGTATTTAGAGTTTTTGAGGCAGGCTCCAGACTTAGAGCGCATGCTGACTAATAGTGGCATTACTGTTTTTAAATATTGGTTTTCTGTTAGCAGAATAGAGCAATTTAGACGATTTAAATCTCGCCAAAATGATCCTCTGAAACAATGGAAATTAAGCCCTGTAGATCTAGCATCCTTAGCTCATTGGGATGATTACACTAAAGCTAAAGATGCGATGATGTTTAACACTAATACAAAAGATGCACCTTGGACCGTTATTCGATCTGATGATAAAAAACGCGGTCGTATTAATTGTATGCGTCATTTTTTGCACCAATTTGACTACACAGGAAAAGACCATGATGTTGTTGGAGCACCAGATCCGTTAATTGTTGGCTCACCAGAACAAATATATGAAAAAGATGAAAGAGGCGACAATGCTTAACTCACCGGTAAAATAATTACTAACACTCTGTAAACCTTTAGGAACTTTAACGATGAAAACCACTCTGCAACTTGAAAAATTAAAAAAACTGTTAAAAAAAAGCAAAGTAGAAGTCGAGGAATCAGTGGCTATAGCTAAAATAGCAGCAAAAAAAGCTAAAGAGGCATTAGAAAAAGCAGAAGCTGCCGCGGCTTATGTTGAAAAAGCAAAGCAGCAGTTAAAGAAATCTATTCGCAAACTTAGCGAAGCACAATCTCATAAAAAAGCAGAAAAAGAAGCGTCTAAAAAATCAATTATTAAAAAAGCAAAAGAAGCAGCGAATAAAAAATCAAAAAATAAAAAAAATGAATCTAAGCAGCAGAAAGAAATAGAATCTAAAGATACCTCAACTAAAGAAAAAACAAGAAAAAAACTAATAGTAAAAAAAGCAAAAAAAAGAGCTGCTAGGAACACATAACTAAAATGTGATCAAGCAATAGAGGGAGATACCCGTTCGACTTCAACGTGCAGGTTTCAGCGTCGCCTGAAGCAAAGCAATTAAGGCTCCTTGGCAGGTTGTTGGCTGCTCTTTTTTACCATAAGGCCCCCATAGAGATGGTGGCCTTATGTTGAGAGCGAAAAATGACCGACTCAAATAATCTACAAGTTTTCCTCGGCAAATTCTGCTAAACGTGAACGTACAACGCCATTGAGATAGATGTTGGCACTGCCTTCGAAATCTCTGAAGCGCTCCACGATATAAGTCAACCCCGATGTCACTGCGGTGAGATAATTAGAATCGATCTGAGACAGGTTGCCACAACAAATGAGCTTAGTCCCCTCCCCCATACGGGTGATCATGGTCTTTATCTGAGAAGCGGTCAGATTCTGACATTCATCGAGGATCACCACCGAATTCTGTATTGAACGACCACGCATGAAGTTAATTGACTTGAACTGAATATTGGCCTTGTCCATGATGTAGTTCATGCTGCCACTGGGGTTAACATCATTCTTATGCAGAACTTCTAAGGTATCGGTAATCGCCGCGAGCCAGGGCGTCATTTTTTCCTCTTCGGTACCTGGGAGAAAACCTATGGATTCGGCGATCTCTGGCGTATTACGGGTCACTATTACTTTATCGTACAGACTTCTTTCTACCACCATCTCCAGAGCAGAAGCCATGGCCAATAGCGTCTTACCACAGCCTGCTGGCCCGGTGAGAATCACCAGATCGATAGTAGGGTCCAACAGGGCCTGCATCGCCATGCCCTGATAAATATTTTTGGGCCGAATCCCCCAAGCATCTATATTGAGTAATCTGTCTTTGCCAAGATCTAATAGTTTCAAATCTTCACTAGTCTTCTCCTGCACTCGGGCACAGAAGTTAGAGTCTTCATCAAACAAGTATTGATTGATAAAGAAATTTTCATCTCCTACCTCAAGGATTGGCACCGTATGTACGGTATGACGTCCATGGGACTCAGTAGAGACATGCTCCTTACGCGCCCAAAAATCTCCCTTGAATTGATGAAATCCGCTTGTTAGGAAACGAATATCATCGATAAGTTGATCGGTACGATAATCCTCAACCAGTTTAATGCCCGCCCCTTTAGCCTTGAGGCGCATGTTGATATCTTTAGTAACGAGAACAACGTTACGGGGGTTATGGATGTTTTGCAGATGTAGCGCGGTATTAATTATGCGGTTATCGTTATTGTCGCCCGGTAGCGAGCCGTGAGTCATTTCGAGTTGATGATCGGGAAAGATAGACAAGGTGCCACAGGCATCATCCTGATCCTCTTGCCGTGGAAGTTTGACCCCTTGAAGTATCTGCTCTGGAGTGGTTTTACCACCAAGTATGTCTTCGAGCGCCCTGATGGCGACTCGTGCATCTCTGCTTACGTCTCGTTTTCTATCTTTAATCTGGTCCAGCTCTTCCAGAACTGTCATGGGGACAACTACGTCATGTTCCTTAAATGAATAGATAGCTAAGGGCTCGTGTAGTAATACATTGGTATCCAGTACAAACAACTTTCTGTCGTCTTGCTCCATGGTGCCTCCAATTACTTATCTCTATACTGTGCTATAATTTCACGGCTCTTGGTTATTAAATTAGTCCTTAAAAAAATCATGTCGAATAAAAAATTTCAGTGATGACCAATAAAAGCAGCTATCACCTTGATTTCATACTGACACTATTAAAGTGCTGCTTCAATCACTTGCTTATAATTTTCTATAGTTGAGAGTTACTCAATTAGATGACACCGATATGACAAATCGCAAATAAATAAACTACTTGTATAATTTGTAATCGGTGTCTTTACTAATTAAGCTTATTATCTAACACAAAATTGAAGCCGATAAATCCCCTCTAAAAAGACTCTGAGCCTTGCACTTTGAGGAAGTTTAGGTAAAATACGCGCCCTTTCGTGGTTCACCCGTAGATGAGAAATAGTTAATGCCTTTTTCCTTAGGTCAACGCTGGATAAGTGATACCGAATCAGAACTTGGTTTAGGTACCGTCGTAAGATTAGAAGGCCGCATGGTCACACTAATGTTTCCAGCAACTGATGAGAACAGGCTGTTCTCACGCACCGAAGCTCCCTTGACCCGAGTTATTTATAATCCGGGCGATAAAATTGAAAGCCATGAGGGATGGAGTCTGACCGTCAGTGAGCTTGAAGAAAAAAATGAACTCATTATCTACCACGGTATTCACACCGATACGGGTGAACAAGTCTCTCTCAGAGAGACCCTGCTCAATCACAATGTTAGATTCAATAAGCCTCAAGACAGACTATTTGCCGGTCAGATCGATCGCTTAGACAGATTTGGCGTCCGCTATCAGAGCCAATTATTAAGAAATAAACTGGCCACATCGGATCTTCTAGGATTACAGGGACCAAGAGTTGGCCTGATCCCACATCAACAATGGATCGCCCATGAAGTCGGACGTCGTTTTGCCCCACGCGTCTTACTCGCCGATGAAGTTGGCCTAGGCAAGACAATCGAGGCGGGACTGATTATTCACCAACAACTGCTCAGCGGCCGCGCCGAGCGAATTTTAGTTATCGTTCCCGATACCCTACGCCATCAATGGCTGGTCGAAATGCTGCGCCGCTTCAATCTTAAATTCTCTGTATTTGATGAAGACAGATGTATCGAAGCCTACGCCGATAACGACAATCCTTTTTATACCGAACAGCTAGTGATCTGCTCACTTGAGCTATTACGCAAAAAGAGACGCCTTGAACAAGCCATTGATGCCGATTGGGATCTTATGATTATTGATGAAGCACATCACCTTGAATGGACCGAAGAAGCACCCAGCCACGCTTACCGTATCGTTGAGGCTCTGAGTAAAGTCGTACCTGGTGTATTACTGCTTACAGCAACACCTGATCAACTCGGTCATCAGAGTCATTTTGCCAGATTACGCCTGCTTGACCCCGATCGTTTCTACGATTATCAAGCCTTCCTTGAAGAAGAAAGCGGTTACAAAAATGTCGCCAGTGCTGCCGAAGCCCTCGCCAGTGATCATATACTTACTGACGATGCTGTTGCTCAACTAACGACCCTGCTCAGTGAGAAAGATATCACTGCAACTCTAGAATTAATTCAGGCAAACGATGCCGATGTCGACAAGCAACAAACCGCTCGTGATGAGCTGTTACAAGAACTACTGGACAGACATGGCACAGGCAGAGTGCTCTACCGTAACAGCCGAGCATCGGTTAAAGGCTTCCCGACACGTATCCTCCATGCCCATCCACAAGCAATGCCAAGCCAATATCTAACAGCCGCGCGAGTCGGTGCCATGATGAATGACCACTTAGATACCGCAGCCAAGGTAAAGCAGGCCCTGAGCCCGGAGAAAATCTATCAGGACTTAGAGGGTAACAGCGGCAGTTGGTGGAAATTTGATCCCAGAGTCGATTGGCTCATCGAATTTTTAAAAACAAACCGCAGTAAAAAGGTGCTGATTATTGCCAGTCAGGCAGAAACGGCCCTAAGTCTGGAAGAAGCTCTACGCACTCGAGAAGGCATACAGGCGACCGTATTTCATGAGGGCATGTCGATTATCGAACGTGATAAGGCCGGCGCCTATTTTGCACAAGAAACTGGGGGTGCTCAAGCTCTCATCTGCAGCGAAATTGGCTCTGAGGGACGAAACTTCCAGTTTGCCAGCCAACTAGTTCTGTTCGATCTCCCTCTGAACCCTGATCTGCTGGAGCAACGTATAGGCCGTTTAGACCGAATTGGTCAAAACAACGATGTCGAGATCCACCTGCCATACTTGCAAGACACGGCCCAAGAATGTCTGATGCAGTGGTATCACCAAGGGCTCAACGCGTTCGAGCAAACATGCCCCAGTGGACACATACTCTTCAACGAATTTTCTGAGTCGCTACTTTCACAGCTTATCACTCAAGATGATGCCGCGTTCCAGGACTTGTTAAGCCGTACTCGAGTTCGTTACCAGGAGCTCAAAACAGCGATGGAACAAGGCCGAGATAAGCTGCTTGAGATCAATTCTCATGGTGGCGAGCGCGCCACTAAGCTGGTACAACGTCTGGCAGAACGTGATAATGATACTCAACTTATCGGCTCTGTTATTCGTTTATGGGACATAATAGGTGTTGATCAGGAAGACAGCGGTGAAAACACCATAGTGTTGAAAACCAGTGAACATATGCTGTTCCCGACCTACCCAGGGTTATCAGAAGACGGCATAACAATCACCTTCGACAGAGAGATCGCTCTGTCCCGTGATGATATTACCCTTATCACTCAAGAGCACCCTCTGGTGCAGACAGGTCTAGATCTGATCACCTCCTCGGAGACGGGAGCCACCAGCGTAGCCGTATTGAAAAATAAAGCACTCCCAGTAGGTACTATCTTCCTCGAACTGATCTATATGATCGATGCCTCGGCACCTAAATCGAGTCAACTTTATCGCTATTTACCGCCAACACCCGTACGTATTTTACTGGACAAGAGTGGCAATAACTTATCTGATAACCTCACCTATGAGGGTTTCAATAAGCAACTCAGTGCAGTCAATCGACACATTGCCAGTAAGCTGGTCAATGCCTCTCAGACCGTTCTACACCCCTTATTTGCTAAGGGAGAAGAGTTTGCACAAATCGAACTTAAGCTGATCGCAGAGAGTGCCAGAGCCAAGATGACTTATCAGCTAACGGGAGAGCTTGAGCGTCTCGAAGCACTCAAGGCCGTCAATCCTAACATTCGTGACGAAGAGTTAACTTACCTGAAGGATCAGATGACCGAACTTAATGGTTACTTAGATGATAGCCTGCTGCAACTCGATGCCGTGCGCCTAGTACTAGTGAGTCACGCTTAACCTGAATTAATATGCCCTAGGTTGCAGATTCAACATGTTAGTGCACCATCATTACTAACTAATTGAAGACTATCGCTTTGATATGGGAATGAGAGGGGATCTCTAAGAAGCTTCCCCTTATATTATCTAAGGTTGGATTTTGACTTTTATCACGACTTTCCTCACCTTGTTTTTTGAAGTACCTGTACCTGGCATATGCATGTCTTCTGGGAAGAATATGGCAAACATGCCAGCTTTGAATGGAATAAAGGCAGCGTCATCTTTATTCGTTTCATAATCGAATTTGGCATAGTCATGTTTGGCAAAGTAGGGGCGTAATGGTGTCCGTTCTGCTAAAGGAAGGTAGCCTAACTCCTCTTCGCCACTCACCACATATTGCACGTCAATATACTGCTGGTGAACTTCGAATGACTCCACATTTCTGGGTTTAGTCTCGTAGTCATTGACGATAACGAAGAGATTTTTGCCATCGAGTTCATAGTTACCAACATTAACTTTGGTAAAATCAGTCTCAGCTAAATGAGCTAAAGCCCGAGCTATCCCTGAATTAATGTGTGAATATAGGTCTTTGTTATTTAAGGTATCGATGATCATATTAACCTCTGACTCATTGCTATTTATGTCACGAGTTTAGCGCCCATGACATTTTATTCAATAGCTTTAATGAGTCTGAGTACAAATAGAGTCATGAACTCGATAAATAATGGGGATTGCCTTCTAAGCCACTTCTTTTAAAAGAATGCAACACAGAAGTGGATTTGATCAGGCGCTCCCATTAGGGTGAGCATAAAAGTGATTGATACTGCATTACTCTATAAAGAGTCTACGGTTAGGGTTTACCAACGGCTAAAACCCATCGCTATACGGCTCAGCAGAGCCAATAAAAAAGCGGCTTAATCAGTAAACCGTTTTTTGTTTCTACACTATAGAGACCAAGTTAATTTGTTCCATTTTCAGCCTCTAAAGCGGCATCTTCAATTTTATCATCTACAGCTTTGATCAGCAGTAAACCAACCGAGAGGACGATAGCGCCACACAGAACAAAGATAAAACGTCCTTCTATCGGGTTAGGCAAAAAGAACATCGTCATAATCGCAATACCAGCTACTGAAATCAGTGTACCAAGCATTTTTCGTTGCTTATTATCTAGCTTCTTCTGTTCATCACTCTCAGAAATTAATGGTGTATCAAGGTTTTCAAAAAACTTATCAACATCTTTTTGACGCTCATCTGATAGTGGTTTATAAAACAGCGTTGACGCCACAAAGAAACCAGCGGTAAAAATTAAGTGCCCCATCAGACCAATGACTACGACCATCTCTGACCACTCACGAGAAGTCAGTGATTGGTCTAAATTAAACACTGATTCAACCATTTCTGCCGTGATAATAAAGCCAACAAAGAATGAGACAAAGCCGCCGACAACTAAGGCACCCCAAGCTGCCCAATCGGGAGTCTTCTTGATAAAAAAACCACAGAAAGCTGGAATGGTCATGGGGAAGCCAATCAAGGCACCTACATACATCATGGTATCAAATAAACTAAGTTCTTTGAGTGAGTTAATAAACAGCGCCACCAAGATAATTGCAATACCGAAGAAAGTAGAAGTTAACTTAGAAACCAATACGAGTTCTTTTTCATTCGCGCTTGGACGAATAATGGGTTCGTAGAAATTCTTCACAAAAATACCAGAGTTTTTATTCAGCCCCGAGTCCATAGAAGACATCGTTGCGGCAAACATAGCGGCAATCAATAATCCCACCATACCTGCTGGCATGTAAGTTTCTACGAAGTAAAGGTAAGCAAAATCAGCGGATTTATTACCCGCATCAGGATAAGCAGCTGCTAAATCAACACCTTGACCAGCTACAAACCAACTTGGCATAAACCAAATAACTGGACCAACCGTCATCAAAATACACGCTAACAGTGCTGCTTTGCGGGCATTTTTTGAGTCTTTAGCCGCAAGGTAACGATAAGAATTCAGCATGTTGTTGGTAATGCTGAATTGCTTTAAAAAGATAAATACACCCCATAACGCAAAAATACTGATATAATTCATATCTTTACCTATGATAAATGACTCCGTTGGGAAGTTTTCAATAATGTTAGTAACACCACCACCGTGGATGACTGCAGCAACAGCACAAGTAACGGTTACAGACATTATCACTAGCATTTGTAAAAAGTCAGATGCGATAACGGCCCAAGACCCCCCCGTAACCGACATCACCAATACCACTAAACCCGTTAAAATAATGGTGGTTGTCATATCAAAACCGAAGATGCCAGAGGCTATAATGGCTAAACCATTTAACCAAATACCAGCGGTAATTACGCTGTTTGGCATTCCAGTCCAAGTAAACACTTGTTCGTTAACTCTACCAAAACGCATTCTAATCGCTTCAATAACAGTGACAACACGAAGTTGACGGAATTTTGGCGCGAAGTAGAGGTAATTCATCAAGTAGCCAAATGCATTGGCTAAGAACAATATAGCGACAGCAAAGCCGTCAGTGTACGCTTTACCGGCGGCTCCGGTAAATGTCCAAGCACTAAACTGAGTCATAAACGCAGTCGCACCAACCATCCACCACAGCATGTTTCCGCCACCACGGAAATAATCACTTGTATTGGTAGTGAACGTTCTAAACATCCAGCCAATACTTATCAGGAATAAGAAATATACGCCTACAACAATTGTGTTAATTTCCATTATTCAACCTTAATCAATACATTTGAATCGTCTACAATCTAAAACCCACTTTCAATTGTGATACAATATAGCAAATGTACAATCAAATACATAACAGTTATTAAACAATTTTATCACATTATCAGCCTATTGATAATTATCACTCAGATAAAATACAAGCAAATAAAAACAAGTAGATACAAATGATTCAAAACAGGAAGTTAAACATTAAGTGATTTAATTGTTGAAAATGCAGTTCGAAAAAGAAGTAAAATAAAACATTAAAGATAAGGTTTTCACTAATAAACGCATACATGGATAGAGTTCAATTGTAGTATTTAATAGGTGAAAAATAAGAATGAAGAACCCTTAACCTCAGGTTCGGTGAGAGTTAGCTTCAGCAATCATAAGTAATTTCTGTGGTCTGGATAACTTTTTAACCCATATCTCTCTCTTCAATGCTTCAGAACGATTGCCGACAACTTCCACATACACGAGTGAAAGGGGCCCCTTGCCCCTAAGAAACTTTGCCGCTTTAATCCCACCCGCTTGGTGTTCCTTAAAACGACGTTCTATATCCGTAGTCACCCCCGTATATAAATGACCATTGCCGCAACGAATCATGTATAGAGTCCAACTAGACTCGACCACCTAATTTAGCCCTAATAGACCAAGAAAAAAGGCATACTCCTGGGCCGTATCTTGATAACGACGATAGCGTCCACTCTTCCCACCATGTCCCGCTTCCATATCGATATGAAACAGCAACTTATTATTGTCTGTCTTATAGTCTCTCAACTTAGCCACCCATTTTGCTGGCTCAAAATATTGTACCTGTGAGTCATGTAATCCGCTGGTCACTAATAGGTGAGGGTAAGCCTGTCTGGTCATTTGATCATAAGGTGAGTAACTCAGCATATAATCGAAATAGGTCTTATCATTGGGATCACCCCACTCATCATATTCATTGGTGGTTAATGGAATCGTCTCATCGAGCATAGTCGTGACAATATCCACGAAGGGCACATGGGCTGCTACGGCAAAATACAATTCAGGAGCCTGATTTATCACACCTCCCATTAATAAACCACCGGCACTGCCACCAGCGGCTAGCACCTGCTTGCTATCACCATATCCTTGAGCGACTAATGCCTTAGTGACATCGATAAAATCATCGAAGCTATGTTGCTTATTCAGCATTCGCCCCGAGTCATACCATGGACGTCCCAGCATCTCTCCCCCTCTAACATGAGCGATGGCATAAACGACACCACGATCTAACAAGCTTATCGTCGAGCTGTTAAAGTCGGGTTCGATCGTATGACCATAGGCGCCGTAGCCATATTGATACAGAGGGTTTGTGCCGTCTCTGGTGAACTTATCTTTACGATATACCACAGTCACCGGCACTTTAGCTCCATCTCGGGCCATAATAAACAACCGCTCAGCTTGATAACGTTCGCTATCAAAGCCTCCCAGTACCTTCTCTTGCTTTAATAAACGTCTATTCATGTGCTGACTTAAATCATATTCATAAACAGATTCAGGGGTAGTAGGACTAGAGTAATAAATGCGTAATTTATCACTTCTCTGACTGGCATTCATATCTAGTCCGACCACATAAGCGGGATCATTAAACACCAACTGATAGGACATTTGCTCACCGAAGGGGTAAACTTCTATCTGGCTGACTCCCTGGGTTCGGGTTTGCACAACCAGATAGTCTTTTAATAGCAGAATATCTTCGATACGTGTATCTGCGGCAGCCGCTATCACTTGTTGCCACTGATTCTTATCTGAAATATTGCTTTCACTAGCTTTCATCAATCTGAAATTTTCTGCCTGCCAATTTGTTAAGATGTAATACTCATCACCTAACTTAGATACTGAATATTCATGGCCCTCTTCTCTGGGCAATAATGGCTTAAACTGCGTTAACGGCTTATTTGCATCTAGCACAGAAACTTGGCTGGTAATGGTACTCTCATGAAACAGCACAATACGGCTTTCATCCAAACTTTTTCCCAGTGATATGTAGTAGCTATCATCTTGCTCTGCATACACCTGCACATCTTGAGACTGATCGGTGCCGAGTCTATGACGAAACACCTGATTTCCCAGTAAGGTCTGGGGATCTTTCTTGATGTAAAACACATGTTGACTGTCATTGGCCCATACAGTTCTCCCATCCGTGCCTTGCAGAACATCATCAAGAAAAGTGTCACTCTCAAGATCTTTAAAATATATCTTGTACATACGCCTGCTAAGAGTATCTTCACCAAACGCCAACGTAGACTCATCATAACTTATTGATACACCGCCTAAACCATAGAAATCATGACCACTAGCACGCACATTTACATCGAGTAAAATCTGTTCATGCAGCTGTTTAGATGCTAGCGGAGAGTCTTCTGATAATGTCGATATGTGACTAATTTGAGGCTCAACCTCGCCACGACTGCGAACAATCACTGGATACTCGAACCCCAGTTGATAACGTCTCGAATACCAATGGCTATGCCATTTATAGGGCACACTAGACTCGTCTTTATCCAGTCGTCCAATCAATTCATCGAACAAGGTTTTCTGCAGCGACTCATAGGGAGTAAACTGATCCATTGTGTAGCGATTCTCGGCTTCTAAATACGCCAGCATCTGAGGAGCTTTTCTCGCATCATCTCTGAGCCAATAATAGTTATCGATCCGCTTTATTCCATGACGATTCAACTCAAATGGCACTTTTTTGGCTAACGGAGGAAGAAGTTTATCGGCTTGTTTCATAGGTGTTTCTCTCAAGGTATCTGCACAACCAAGCAATAGGCTGAGTATCAAGGGCACAAAAAGTAAATTAAATCTGAAATCCGAAAAGGAACCGTGATATCCAAGCATCTTACACATCCTTAGTAATCGATGACTAATTTGGCGATTTCAAAATAATATTCTAAAGAAGACGCCCTCTCAGGTAAAGAGCAAGCTCCTATCCCTTGCTCTTGTCATTGACGATAAAGAAGCGCACCATACTAAGGCTCGACGGCTAAATCTTGCTGGTATAGGACCTAATACCTCAAATACCGTACGAGTAAATTCTCAGGGCGGGGTGCAACTCCCCACCGGCGGTGATAGCGTCTGATATGATTTCATTATCTAATTCAAACCTTAAGCCCGCGAGCGCCCAAGCAAACTCATATTAATAAATATGGGCAGATTGGGGTCAGCAGATCTGGTGCCTTTACCCTAGGTAAATCATTCCAGAGCCGACGGTAATGAACTTTCTACTCACAGCCTTTATCTTAAGTAGCAAGTCTGAGTCCGGATGAGAGAGAATGTAAAGATGCAACGAGAAGCTTCTCTAATCATACCTTTAAACGGTATCTGCCACAGTGCTTACTCGATTCAGCTTAAGCACCCCATTGCTTATCAATGTTGGTGTCATTTTCTACACGCCCTGATTCTGGAAAACCCAAAGTTGTTTATTAAGGATTTTACCCATGAATCAGTCACTACTATCCCCTTTCGGCACCGCTATTGAGCGTGTCAAAGTCGCACTAAAAGCTCTTAAACAAGGTCGAGGTGTACTTGTCGTCGATGATGAAGACAGAGAAAACGAAGGCGACCTGATCTACTCGGCAGAAATGTTAACCACAGAACAGATGGCTCTGCTTATTCGTGAAGGCAGCGGCATAGTCTGTCTATGTTTACCCGACGAACGGGTCAAGCATTTAAACTTGCCACCTATGGTCAAAGACAACTCCAGCCAATACGGTACTGCATTCACCGTCAGTATCGAAGCTAAGCAAGGTGTCACCACCGGAGTTTCAGCCGCTGACCGAGTCACCACTATCAAGGCCGCCACAGCCGATAATGCAGTCGCTACAGATCTGGCACGCCCTGGACATGTATACCCGCTACGGGCACAACCTGGTGGAGTATTGAGCCGTCGTGGCCATACAGAAGGCACTATAGATCTCATGCAATTAGCAGGATTGAAGCCCGCAGGTGTTTTGTGTGAAATAACAAACCCCGATGGCACCATGGCAAGATTACCTGAGATCATTCAATTTGGTGATAAACACAATTTACCTGTACTCACTATCGAAGATATTGTTAAATTTCGCCACTCCCTGATGGCTGAGGCGAGCTAAGCTCAGGATCTCATAAATCTAAAATAAAAAAGGAGCCATTAAGGCTCCTTTTTTATTTTTAAATACTAATTAGGCACCTGCTGCCATCACACTAGACGACTCTTGGATCGCCATCTGGGCGAGATCTTTATCAACAAAAAACAGTGCTTTGCCATCTTCTCCCACCAGACGGATCTTATCGACAATAGATTTAAACAACTTTTCCTCTTCATGCTGCTCAGAGACATACCACTGTAGAAAATTGAACGTAGAATAATCTTGATTAGTAAAAGCGGCATGAGCCAATGCATTGATTTTAGATGTGATCATCTGCTCATGCTCATAAGTATATTCGAATAATGCCAGCAGCGAAGTAAAATCAGCTTGAGGCGCGTCTATCGAACCTAACAAAGGCATACCACCTGTTTCACTCACATAAGTAAATAGACGATGCATATGTTGCATCTCTTCATCAGCATGAGCACGCATAAATTTAGCGGCCCCTTCGAAGCCTTTACCTTCACACCATGCACTCATCTGTAGGTATAAGTTTGAAGAGAAAAACTCGACATTTATCTGAGCGTTCAGTTGATCAATCATTGTTTGTGCCAGCATGTTATTCCTTATGATGCATATCTGAATGGCTATCTTGTATCGAACTATTATCGTGAAAAAAGTAAAAAACTGCAATTAAATTTACTTAACTCATTATTTATCAAATACTAACCATTATCATCAAGATTTATTTTTGCAAGTAATTACAACTTAAGCCAACTACCTAGGTAACCTACACCTGATTAGAAATATGCAGCTAGCACAATACGAGCGACTCAAACAGAGCCTAGTGGTCAACACGTTAAACAACCCAGAGCCCCAAAACTCAGATTGCAACGGCAAGTTGAAGTCAGTTCCTTTGGTATTAGTTCCCAGACATCTAACTTCTAACTACTTCAAACGTAAAAACTGACGTAGAGATCATAGCCTTCTGATATCAGCGTGGCATAATGTACGCTAACCTCACTTTAAATTGTGTCACACATATTTACGTGGCTTGATTAATTTCTCATAAGGTAGCCAGATGCCCACTAAAGCCGATCCATGCTCTCAACCTAGCCTCACGCATCCAGATGAAGCGATTGCGTTACTACTCGAACAAGTGAATCCATTAGCAGATTCAGAAATCGTGCAACTTCCCCAAGGACTAGGACGGGTATTGACCGAAGATTTGGCATCCAGCATAGACCTGCCTCCCTTCAATAATTCGGCGATGGACGGTTACGCCTTTCGCTTCGAAGACCTTGCCAACAATGAAAGCCTTAATTTAATCGGACAGTCCTTCGCAGGTCACCCATTTGAAGGCGAAGCTAAACCCAATACCTGCATTCGCATCATGACAGGCGCACCGCTACCCGATGGCTACGATACCGTGCAAATGCACGAAAAGGTCGAAACGCAGCAAACGGCTATTTTTATCACCCCCCCTAAAGCCATAGGGGCCAACGTGCGCTATCGTGGTGAAGAGGTTAAAGCAGGGGATAAAGTATTAGTCAGTGGCACTCAAATTGGCGCCGCTGAACTTGGTGTACTGGCCACGATAGGCACTAGCCAGATACGCGTAACACGTCAGGTAAAAGTCGCCTTTTTCTCAACCGGAGATGAGCTTAGACCGGTAGGAACAGAGTTGGCTCCAGGCCAAATATATGACTCAAACCGATACAGCATTCGCGGCCTACTCAGCCGAGCCGACGTAGAGTGGATCGATATGGGCGTGGTTAAAGACGACCCTGAGGCGATACGTGAAGCATTCAGAAATGCCTCTGCTAATGCCGATATGGTACTCAGTTCGGGAGGAGTCTCCGTGGGAGATGCCGATTACACCAAACAGGTACTCGATGAAGAAGGAGAGGTCACGTTTTGGAAGCTGGCCATCAAACCAGGTAAGCCCTTCGCGTTCGGTAAACTAGGTAAAGCCATCTTCTGTGGCCTACCAGGTAACCCAGTCTCCTCCATGGTAACCTTCTATAAACTAGTTTGGCCCCTGCTCATCAAGATGAAGGGGCTCCCCCAGGTCAAGCCGCTACAGTTAAAGGCTAAATTGAAAGGGGATCTGGATAAATATCCGGGACGTGTAGAATATCAACGCGGGATTTTAAGCCAGAATGAGCACGGTGAGTTCGAAGTCACGTTAACTGGAGGCCAAGGCTCTGGCATGCTCACCTCAATGAGCTTAGCAAACTGCTTCATTATCCTTGCCCAAGAGCAAGGTAATACCCCAGATGGCACGCTTGTTACTGTTGAGCCTTTTAATTCAGTCCTTTGCTAAATTAACCCATTGCTAGCCAAAGAAATATCAGGAACACAGTTATGAGTTCGACAGCAAATAACCATGAGATTTTATCTGACAGTGAGATGCTCAGATACAGTCGCCATATCTCTATCAAGGCAATGGATTTCGAAGGCCAAGAGAGACTTAAACTCGCTAAAGTCTTAATTATCGGTGCTGGTGGCTTGGGCTGCGCCGCCAGTCAATATCTTGCGGTGGCAGGAGTAGGGAAACTGACTTTAGTCGATTTCGATACCGTGGAGTTATCTAACCTACAGAGACAGGTACTGCATCAAGACAAAAATATCGGTCAAGCTAAAGTCGAGTCCGCCAGAGAAACCCTGAGTGAGCTCAACCCTTACATTCACATAGATGTCATCGATATGGTACTGGGCGATACCGAGATAAATGAACTCGTTGCTCAACATGATCTAGTTTTAGACTGCACCGATAACGTGGCGGTGCGCGAGCAACTCAACAGTAGTTGCTTCAACCATAAGATCCCACTGGTTTCCGCAGCGGCCATTCGCATGGAGGGCACAGTGACGGTATTCGATTATCAGCAAAAGCATCCCTGTTATCATTGCTTTAGTAAGCTTTTCGGTGAGCAGCATCTCACCTGTGTGGAATCAGGAATACTCGCCCCTGTTGTCGGCATGATCGGTTGTCTGCAGGCAATCGAGGCCATTAAAGTGCTTACTAAGATGGGCAAGCCTCTACTTGGACGCATCTTGATGATAGATGCCATGACCATGGAGTTCCGCGAGATGAAACTGGCTAAACAGGTAAACTGTGAGATTTGCGGCTAATTATAGCTATATCTGGGTACTGGATACTTCTAGTTTTTAATTACTAATAAAACATAAAAATTGATAAATAAATTATATATATCAAACTATTAACTAATGAACATTGATTGTTAAACCTAGATATAAATCTTCATTTTAGACATTACATCAATAAAAAACGCAGCACGTCGCTGCGTTTTTCTTTCAAACCAAGCAGTACATAGGGCTTGTTGACACTTGAAAACTACTTAGTCACCACCCATAATGCATGCAAAATACCAGGTATATAGAAGAATAAACATAAAATGATGTTGATAAGCAGATCTTTGCCCATACCCAACTTTAAAAATACCGCTACTGGTGGTAATAAAATTGCAATTATGATTAACAATAGTTTGTTTGTATCCATGAAGAACTTTCCCCTTAAATAATATTATTTGCGCTTAGGCCAATCTAACTTCTCAGGCTCTGACCATATTTGCAACTGTTTTATGGTATCCGCAGCAGTAAACCCCTCCCCCTGAGAAGGGTAATTCAAGTATAGATAGTGCTTTCCACAAAAGCTAAAATTTAAACTAAAGGCATGCAGGTAACCCCTATCGGATTTTGCTCCTCCATAGAGTTTATCTCCTAAAATAGGCACTCCTATGCTTGCCAAAGCGACTCTCAATTGATGGGTTTTACCACTCAAGGGCTTAAGCAAATATAAACGTAAGCCTTCGGCCACTGATTGAGAAAATAACTGCGTTAACGCTGGGTTTTCTGTGGTGCGCAGCAACTTATACATACTACGTCTGGATTTGGCCATATCGCCAATTACCCAGCCTTGTTTCTTCTTCGGCTTCCCCTTAGCCAAGGCAACATAGTATTTTTGTACCTTATGCTGGGTAAATAACTCGGTAAACTCTGCCGCAGCACGGCGATTTTTGGCAAATAAGAGTAACCCCGAAGTCAGACTATCTAGCCTATGCACAGAATAAAGCTTGATCGCCAGATCTTGTTCCAATCTTGCCATCACCCCTGCAGACCCATCTTGGCTATGAAAATGAACATTAGCAGACTTAGCGATCACTAAAAAATCATCTTCATCGGCGACTATTTGATACATTGGCTATCACTCATTTATTTTCCCAGTACTTATGATTAGATTACTACTAACTCATCAGGGCTTAAAAATCACATTGGTGGTACTTAAAAGTTAATACGAACAACTAAACCAGGCTGGTTATCGCTGAGTGTCACTTGAGCATCATGCCTATCGAGTATCGCTTTCACCAAAGATAACCCCAAGCCCGTTCCTTTATTATGCCGACTCGGATCTAGCCGAACTAGACGTTCAAATACTTTGTCTTGGGCGTCGTTAGGGATCCCTGGTCCATTATCACGGATCTGAATCTCTCTACCCGCTTGCACTATCTCTATGGTCGCGCCGTCACCAGCATACTTGATCGCATTATCCACCAGATTAAATAGAGCTTGGAATAGTAGATACTTATCCCCTGTCACTTTAATATCTTCACCCGTCGAAAGTAATAACTTCTGTTGATTCAATTCGGCCATGGCTTCAGCCATCTCAAACAGATCTTCACACATATCCTTGATACTTAGATCCTGTAGTTCCAAGGCTTGTTGACCCTCTTCGATACGAGTCAGGGACAACATGGCATCAAATGTCCCCAAACAGTGATCTAGCTCTTCGGTTAAGATAGCACAGGCTTCGGGTAGCTCCTGAGCGGTCTTTTCCGGCAGTTGTTCCAGACCCATTCTAAGATGAGAAAGCGGCGTCCTGAGATCATGGGCAATGTTATCCGTTGCCCCTCGTACAGCGGTCAAATTATTCTCTAGCGTATCGAGCACACCGTTGAATTTTCGAGCCAACATATCAAATTCATCCTGACGCCAACTCACAGGTAACCGTGTCGAATACTCACCTTTCTCAATCAGTCGACTCAATCGGTTGTATTGCACTAGTCTGCGTAGAATAGCCTTAGAAAACAGATAACCCAGCGCCAACGTAAGCACTATAGTTAACATCAAAGTTGTAATTGCCACATTGACGAAGCGCCCAATGAGAGTCGCTAACTGATCGGTTCGCATGGCAATCAATACTGGTCCATAGCGAGTAAGTACTAGGCCACCGGTCAAAATATGTAACTTATCTCGGCCACCGGTTAAAATGGGAAATTCACGGGTATGAGGTAATATGGGCATATTGTCGGGGATCAAGCTTAACGCACCCACCAAATCGAAAGCGTTACGCCATACCACTAAGGCAGTATCAGGATCGGCAGTTTTAACTTGAATGCCGAAATTTCTGCGGTCTAACGTCAGCGCCATTTGTTGATAACGGGTTTTTTCTGACGCCAGATGCTGGTTTGTTTGCAACTCCTGTTCATTCATTAATTGGAGGTACATGCCCCACAACAAGGTGCCAATAATCAAAGTCACCAGAGCAGAAAAAATAATCGTAATCCGCCATGCACTACTCTGGTATGGTTTAATGCCCTTCACGGAGACGATAGCCAGCACCTCTGACGGTCTCGATCAATTCACCGAAGCCCAACTCTTCAAACTTACGTCTGAGTTTAGCAATATGAACATCAATAACATTAGTGCGGGGGTCGAAGTGATAATCCCATACAGCTTCAAACAGTAATGTACGGCTGATCACTTGGTTTGGGTGCTCCATCAAGTACTTGAGTAGCTGGAACTCCTTAGGTTGTAACATAAGCTCGTCACCATCTAGCGTCACCTTACGGGTTAGCAGCTCCATCACCAGATTACCTACAGATAACTCGGTCAATGTTGGCTGTGATAAACCTCTTTGCATTAATTTTTCGGCACGCACCAACAATTCAGAGAAGGCAAAAGGCTTAGTCATGTAATCATCGCCACCAGCACGTAAACCTTTGACTCTCTCATCCACATGACTGAGTGCAGACAGAATTAACACTGGAGTCTGATTCCCCGTTGCTCTCAAAGCGGCCAGTAACTTGAGTCCATCAAGCTGGGGCAACATACGGTCTAAGATCACCAAGTCATACTTCATGCTAGTCGCGAGCAGCAAACCTTGATGGCCATCACTGGCCGTTTCTATGTTGTGCCCCTGCTCAATAAATCCTTTAACCACATATTCAATTGTGGTCGTATCATCTTCAACGAGTAAAATTTTCATGATAATAACTTAGTTCCATTTAAGCAGAGGTAGAGGGCGTAGAGTCTTAATATCGAAAGCTATCTTACTTTTACCATCAAGATTGATAAGTTTCAACTCAAGATAGCTGATGCCGAGGTCATGATCCAATTGTGCTTCGAGTATATATGCTTGCTTGTTTTTCATGGCCTTAACCACCAAGGCATAGAACGTCAGTGATTTATCTTGCATCAAGTTAACGGCAGTAAGCTCATCACTATCGTCAGCTTCTAACTTTGAGACTTTCAGTGTTACCAACTGCCCTTCCTTGGCCCTGAATTCAAATTCAGTAATAGTCTTGGCACTGGTATCTATCATACTCATTTCATAGAGTAGCTCACCATTTTCAACATCGATTTCAAACTCTGAGATAATACCGGGGTAATCTTGCTCAACTTGTAATAAAAATTCCTGTGGAGTGAGGTTTCCCTCATCAGAAAGTAGTTCAATAATCGATGTTTCAGCCAAAGCTGCCATCGAAAACCCTGATGATGAAATAAGTACTAAACCAACTAACCAACGAGCCATGGCTCCTCCAGTAAAATCTACAATATTACTATCTTATCGTAATTAAATTAACAATGGTTAAAACCAATTCTAGGCCAATGACGATAAAAACTAGATGGAATCAAGATTAATGTTTTATCATAAAACTCAGGCCTGTTTATTTTGCATGAAAGATAAACAAGTCTAGGCTGATTCTAAAATATGGATAAGTTCAGACTTGAGTGCTACCGTCGTTTTTATGCCTTTAGCTAACTTAAGTTTCTGCGCAAGATAAAGGGAGACTTCTGCGTGGATCTGATGGTGAACCCCCCTAACATTTGCAATAATCCTGACACTCTCCCCCATGGTCAGCATAGACTCTATGGTGATATCAAGCTTATTGAAACTTTTACAAAGCCTTCCCTTAGTGATCGAATTGAACCTCACTCCCTGATTCGGAATGACCCAGCGCACTTTTGTTCCGACTTTAAGGTGTTCTAAATAAGTGCTAGCAATAAAATGTTCCCCAAATTTAAGCCAAGTGATCTGTCGTTTTTTATTCTGGGCGCTAACATAGGCATCGAAAATGTTACGCAGTCCCATCTGCTTGGCCACTGTTTCGTTATAAGGACGAGCTAATACATCATGAGGTTTACCTTGTTGCAGCATCTCTCCCTGACTGATGAGGATCATTTTATCTGCCAATAACAAAGCTTCGTTAAGATCATGGGTCACCATGATCACAGGAATTGCTAACTGCTGTTTCAATCTAGCTAGCTCTAAATAAAGGCGCTCACGGGTTTCCTTATCTACCGCTGAGAAAGGCTCATCGAGTAATAATACCGAAGGTTCACGGGCTAGAGCCCTCGCCAGTGCAACTCTTTGACGTTGACCTCCCGATAGATTTTCCGGTAATCGATCGGGGAAGCCCTGTAAATTTACTCGTTCTAGCCACTCCTTAGCCCTAAGCTTACGTTCTGACTTGGGAATATGGTCCAGTGCGGCCACAACATTTTCCATGGCGGTTAAGTTAGGAAACAAACCAAAGTGTTGGGGAACATAGCCTAAATGACGCTGCTGGGGCGATAGGCTTAACTTTTTATCACTGTCATACCAAGCTCGGTCACCATAATAAATCTCACCATATTCAGGTTGATTAAGACCGGCTATCATTCGAATCAAGGTCGACTTACCTCCACCGGAAGGACCAACAACGGCCAACACTTCGCCAGCCTTACAGGTAAATTCGGCATCTAGCTTGATATGTTTTTCTTGTTTGATGCGACAATAGAGGTCAGCTATGTCTTGAGCCATATGTCCTCCCTAACCTTCTCGACATGCTGGTCGTCAGCGCAAGCACTGTGATGGCAAATAGCAGCAGCACTAAGGACATTTGCCCTGCGCTGGAAAAATCGAATGCCTGCACACTGTCGTAAATCGAAATAGCCACCGTCTTTGTCTCACCGGCAATATTACCGCCCATCATCAAGACCACGCCAAATTCGCCCAACACATGGGAGAAACAAAGAACCAGTGCCGTTAATACCCCTGGCCATACCAAAGGCAGTTCAATTTTAAAAAGTATTTTTAAAGGACTCATACCACAACAGGCTGCGGCATCACGAACCTCTTGAGGGATCGACTCAAAGGAACGCTGGATCGGCTGAATGGCAAAAGGGATATTGACTATGATTGAAGCTACCACTAAACCAGAAAAGTGGAATACCAGTTGCTGACCTAAAAACTGCTCCAAGAAACGTCCAAACCAGGACTGACTGCCCAAACCCACCAGCAAGTAATAACCTATCACTGTCGGAGGCAACACTAGAGGGACCATAATCAAGGCTTCTACCCAAGATTTACCAGTAAAATTATGATAAGCCAAAAAACGACTGGCTAGGATAGCAAAGGGGATCAAGATGATAACGGTAATACTGCTTAGCTTTATTGATAGCCAGAGGGCTTGCCAATCCATAGACTAGTCACTCACCTCTAGTTGATACAACTTTAATTTAACAAGCTTTTCTTCATTTGGAACAGGCAAGCCAAATCCAAAGTCACTGAATATCTGACGGGCACTGTCTGACTGAAGATAATGATAAAATACTTTAGCCGTTTCTCCCGCCTTCCCAGTTAAGATCATACGTTGGGTCAAAGGAGTATGTAACGCTGCGGGGATAATTTTATAGTGGCCCAAGGCCTGAAACTGCGGAGAAATCGCCAGAGATAACGCGATAATTCCTCCTTGAGTAGAGCCGCTCACAGTAAACTGAGCAGCCTGAGAGACATTCTCTCCATAAATCAATTTAGGTTTAAGTTTATCCCATAGCCCTAGCCGCTGGAGAACTTCTCGGGCTCGCTCACCATAGGGGGCATGATCTGGGTTTGCAATAGCAAACCTCCGTAACTTACCCGTTTTAAGAAGGGACTTTAATCCCATTAATTTAGGATCGAGTTCTAATGGAGAGTATTTAGGTGCAGCAATAGCAAGTCTGCCCACCGCATAAAGGGTACCTTCACCTAAACTTGCATCATATTGTCGCAGCTGGTGAATATACTTTTCATCAGCAGAGAGAAATAGCTGAAAAGGAGCACCGTGCCTGATCTGAGCAACGAAATTTCCCGAAGAACCGTAGGAAATATTCACCTTAAGGCCCGTATCTTGGGTAAAGTGAACGGCTATTTCATCGAGGGCGAACTTGATACTTGATGCCGCCGCAATCGTCGGAACATCGTCACTCATCGCCGGAGCGGATACCAGACAAAATACTAACACCACACACACCGAGACAAGCTTATACCAGTACTTCATTCCCTTTCCTTTGATTGATGACAAACGAGGGTCAACTTTATTCTTTTTTCCACATATTGGCAGCCTGATCATCAGCATCTTTCGCCGCTACCCAGTTTGTGCCTTTTTCACCAACCTCAAGCTTCCAAAATGGTGCCTTTGTCTTGAGAAAATCGATGAGAAATTCACAGGCGGAGAATGCCGCTTTTCTATGAGCACTGGTGACACCGATAAAAACAATTTGTTCACCCAAAGCCATCGTACCAACGCGGTGAATAATGCTGATATTGTTCAAAGGCCAACGCTCATGGGCTTCTGCCACTATTTGATTAAGCACAGCTTCGGTCATACCAGGGTAATGCTCTAAAGTCAGGTCGGTAACCGTACTGCCATCATTAAAGTCTCGAACCTTACCGACAAAGGTCACAACCGCGCCATCACTGTTATCATCAGCGATCGACGCATATTCATCGGGTACACTAAAATCTTCACTCTGAACTCTGACAGTATTTAACTTAATCACCACATTAACCTCCTGTCACTGGAGGAAAGAAGGCAACCTCATCACCGTCTGCAACTGGAGTATCCCAGCTACTGATCGTCTGGTTGACTGCAACCAGTAGATTATCTGAGGCTAATACTTTAGCCCATTTATCACCTTTAGCGGCAAGTTGTGCACGTACCCCCTCGGCAGTAACCGTCGACTCACAGGCTTCAACAGCCAATACGCTCTGACCCAATAGCTCACGAACTTGAGCAAAAAAAAGCACGTTTATCATTTTTATTCACCTTCAAAACCTGAACGATTTAAACCTTAAAATGCCCTGACTTTCCACCACGCTTTTCTAACAAACGAGTTTGGCTTATCAGCATATCTTTCTGCACTGCCTTGCACATATCATAGATAGTCAAAGCCGCCACAGATGCCGCCATTAAAGCCTCCATCTCGACCCCTGTTTTACCCGATAACTTACAAAGACTGGTGATACGTACACGGTTAAATTCAGGCTGAGCCTCGAGTTCCACTTCAACTTTGGTCAACATCAAGGGATGGCAAAGAGGGATAAGATCTGATGTTTTCTTCGCCGCCAATATGCCCGCAATACGTGCAGTGGCAAATACATCCCCCTTGTGGTGACTACCACTCATGATCATCTCAAGCGTTCCAGGCGCCATCTCTATAAAGGCTTCGGCTCTCGCCTCTCTTTCTGTCACCGCTTTATCAGTCACATCCACCATATGGGCATTGCCATCGGCATTGATATGGGTAAATTCACTACTCATTAGATTTAACCTTAATTTACTAGGCAATTACTCTCTTCACATGCATCACAGAATTAAACTCACCATGCCTTGCATGTGATTATTATTTGATAATCACTTAAAAATGAATACAGATATTATATCTGAAGCCCGATAAGGGGGATAACCAGAGCATGATGACACAAGTAATACTCCCACTAGGCTACAGTATAAGATCAGCCACCTATAGAAGCTAAATGTTGAGTCACACCAGTAATACCATCATGAAGAAAATGAGTTTCCTTTTTGGTGGCTAGCTGACCGTGGAGTCGTTTGACCAACTCAACTCTTTGATCTTGATGCTGTAACAGGTCTCTAAGATCGACACCGTTTTCGGTAAACAGGCATAAGTGCAACTTACCTTTTGCCGATACCCTTAAGCGATTACAGCTAGCACAGAAGTGATTGTCATAGGGCATAATCAAACCGATGCGTCCCTTATGGTCGTCACGACTGAAGTTTTGCGCAGGACCATCATCCACAGCTGGAGCATCTAAGCTCCAGCCATCTTCAACCAATTTAGCCCTGATATCGGATCCGGCAAGATGATGAGCATTAAAGTAATCACGGCCTAAACCCGTCTCCATCAATTCGATGAAGCGTAGATCTATAGGTGTATTTTTAATCCAGTGCAGGAATCTTGGTAGATCTTTATCGTTCAAGCCCTTAAGTAACACGGCATTAACTTTTACCCGTTCAAAGCCAGCTTCAAGAGCTGCATCGATACCTCGCATCACCTCATCAAATTTATTTTGACCCGTGATCTGATAAAACATGTGGGGATCTAAGCTGTCTACTGACACATTAATGCGTCTTAAGCCCGCGTCATACCACTCTTTGGCATGTTTTTCCAAACGGTAACCATTAGTTGTGGTGGCAATTGTTTTGATTTTGTCGTTATCGGCAACAACACGAATAATATCGGTGAAGTCTTTACGCATGGTGGGTTCGCCACCTGTGATGCGGATTTTTTGCGTACCAACCTCCGAGAATGCACCAATTAGATGGTCTATTTCATTAAGGCCAAGAAACTGAGCGCGACCATCGGGACGATAGCCATCGGGGAGACAATATGTGCATTTGAAATTACAAATGTCAGTCACTGACATACGTAAATAGTGAAACCTTCGACCAAATTTGTCTTGTAATTGAGACATGATCACCTTTCCAAGTAAGGGGAGGTGTGATCATTTCTTTTCACACCCCGGTGGCGTTATTGCCACGGCTTAGCGTCCGTATCTAGCGACGTAGGACAAAAAGCTCGGAGAACCGTCAGTGAGTAATTATAGTCTGTATTACCTCCAATCCCTAGTTTTTAAAATGCATTTATCGCTCAGGAGTAATCAATAGTTAATAAATCGTGATACTGCTCACACTACTTGTTAAACTCAAGTAAACTGATATCACTGTTTATTCTCTGTGCCATTAAGTAAATTTAATGTAAGGTGGATTAACGATTAAAACACCCGTTTAGCGGGGAAATGTGACTTGGAGGTGAAGTAATGGAACGCGAATCTATGGAATTCGATGTCGTCATCGTTGGAGGCGGCCCCGCGGGGTTAGCAGCGGCATGTCGACTGATGCAGATATCCCAAGACAGTGGTAACGAACTTACTGTTTGTGTTGTTGAGAAAGGCTCCGAAGTCGGCGCTCATATACTTTCAGGAGCAGTATTTGAACCGAAGGTACTAACAGAGCTGTTTAGCGACTGGAAGGAAAAAGGCGCTCCACTACACGCCCAGGTCACTGACGACGAAATTTACATGCTTAGTTCGGATACTAAAGCTCGTCTGATGCCAAATGCCCTCATACCAAAAACCATGCACAACGACGGTAACTATATCATCAGTGTCGGTAACTTATCTCGTTGGCTTGCCGAGCGCGCCGAAGAATTAGGTGTCGAGATATTTCCAGGCTTCCCTGCCAGTGACCTACTGTTCAATGAAGATAATAGTATCAAAGGCATCATCATAGGTGACATGGGTGTAGGGGAAGATGGTCAACCTAAAGATAGTTATGAGCCTGGTATGGAGCTACATGCTAAATACACCATATTTAGCGAAGGTTGCCGTGGTCACTTAGGCAAGCTGCTAATCGAAAAATATCATCTGGATAACGGTAGAACACCACAACACTATGGGCTAGGGTTCAAAGAAATCTGGAAGGTTACCAGTGAACAATACCAGCGAGGTAAAGTGATTCATACCTGTGGTTGGCCTCTTACCAAAGGCGCATCAGGCGGGGGTTTCCTCTATCACTTAGAAGATAACCAAATTGCCGTAGGTCTGATCATTGATCTAAACTATAAAAATCCTCACCTGAGTCCTTTCGATGAATTTCAAAGGTTTAAGACACACCCAGTGATCGCCAAACACCTTCAAGGAGGAGAGCGTATCAGTTATGGTGCCCGAGCCATCACTAAAGGGGGATTAAACTCACTCCCTAAGATGACCTTTCCCGGTGGACTCATCATAGGCTGTAACGCTGGCACCCTAAACTTTGCTAAGATTAAGGGCACACATACCGCGATGAAGAGCGGCATGTTAGCGGCTGAGACCATAGCCCATGCACTACAGGTTGGCGTTGAAGGTGGAAAAGATCTCGATTGTTATAACGAACGTTTCGAGAAGAGTTGGCTGCAGACTGAGCTATACACTTCTCGTAATTTCGGCCCCGCTATGCACAAATTCGGTACCTATTTAGGTGGTGCATTTAACTTTATTGACCAAAACTGGTTTGGAGGTAAATTTCCAATTACCCTAAGGGACGAGCAAGCTGACTACGCACAGATGGCGGAAGTAAATGCCTATAGTAAGATTGATTACCCAAAGCCAGATGGAAAACTCAGCTTTGACAAGCTGTCATCAGTTTACCTCTCTAATACCTTCCATGAGGAAGATCAACTCAGCCATCTGCGCCTCAAAGATGAATCCATACCAGTAGCGGTTAACTTAGTTAAATTCGACGAACCCGCTCAGCGCTACTGTCCTGCTGGGGTCTATGAAATTATCGAGGAAGAAGATGAAAGCAAATTTGTGATCAATAGTCAGAACTGCATTCATTGTAAGACCTGCGATATCAAGGATCCGAGTCAGAACATTACCTGGGTCACTCCAGAGGGAGGCGGAGGCCCTAACTACCCCAATATGTAGCTCAACAAACATAAAAAGCGTCAGTTAACGACGCTTTTTATAGAGTCAAAATATAGTGTTCAGATAGATAATCTGCAATCGGACGCTGCACGTGCCGTAGAAGTCAGAGTCGAGCTCGCTCCCAGCAAAACATCACCATCAATAAGGCCAATACCTGACTGAAATCAGCGAACAAATAGGCCATATTACCGAGATGAATATGCAAGTGGCAAGGTGTAAGTGATAAAACAGATTGAGTTTATAAACATAAGTTCCTAGCAGCTATAATCTAGGAGCTTAATTTAGGACAGAAAACTGATTATGCTCTGGGTTTTATAAAATTTATCGACAAGGGGTATTTATAACTAACACCTTCACCAGCTTTCATTGCAGCGATAATCGTCAGCACTATATCCGCTATCGCCAGTAATACGATAAGGATAAAACCGATACCGACAAACATAAGTACAACGCTGATCATTACCCCAATATATATGCTGATCTTAAAGTTCAAACAGTTTCTACCACACTCATCGACAAATGGAAATTCATCTCGCTTCATCAACCAAACGATGAGTGGGCCGAGTATGCTGCCAAAAGGGATGATGTAGCCGGCGAAGCTAGCAACATGCACACCAATGCCCATATTTTTCTCGTCCTGACTCAATTTCTGTACTTCTTGTATCTGCTCTTCTGTTTGCTCTGTCACATTATTCTCTCCTTGAATGTAACTGTTCACCCGTAAGCATTCACCAGAGGGGGATTGACTAAGCTGACATGAGCCCAAATATGTCTGGGTAGTCTTTTTTACCGACCACAGCCGTAATAATAGCGCTGATCACTGTTATCGGGGATAATTTGCGCTTCTTGCACGTTTCAACCACAGAGAGGAGCCGAGAGCGAAATTTCTCACCTCTATCTGAACTGGTGCCATAGCAGATTTTGCGCATGATCACGCTGCCACGGAGACAACGCTCGGCTTCGTTATTGGTCAAAGGTGTGCCTGGGTGATTGAGAAAAACCCATAAACCTTGTTCATATTTGAGAATATGCCGACATCTGCCTGAGTATCGTGAAGCAGGGACTTTTATACCGCGTTCAAGGTTGTCTCTGATACTGCGTCGCAATCTTTGTATTCGTCGACGCCATCTTATTTCGCTAACTTCACCCGCTTCATATCTATGTTGAGTGCGAAATACTGACTTGAATAGCAATACCAGCCGGTTGCCGATACTCGCAGTCAGTCCCTTACCGGAATAATCGACCATTTGTTGTAAATTACGCTGCACATGGGCAAGGCAAAATTGATGTCGTTCGGGCTCAATCCAGTTGTCGCTGGGACATTGGTCGCTCACGACAATCGCTTGGGTGTGCTCGCCTAATATCGATTTAGCCGCCTCCTTATTGCGAAAATAGTTAACCTGTTGAAATACGGCATCCTTACTCGATAATAACCAAATCCAGCGGGTATGCTGTTCACCATTGCGATGGTGCGTCGTCTCGTCAACATGCACTAAGGGCGCTTTTTTATGTGTTGATGCAAGGCTTAGTGTGTCGGCGTCAGCATACTACTGACTCGACCTTGCGCCTCAGAAATCAGGCCAGTA
>JBAHZX010000023.1:0-7611 GCA_037132815.1 Shewanella sp. | reverse complement strand
ATAGGGTATAAAGCTGGTTCTAGTTTAAGATTGACGTCGGCGATATTTATCCTTGTTCTTACGGCCGATGCGATAGAGCAAGCTACGGCTGGCGTGGCGGAAGCTTGGGAACAGGTAGCCTAAAGTGGTGAGCTTACCGCTAAGCCAGGGTAAAGCTATTTCGGTTTTTCTGCCTTTGGCTAATTTAATTACTGCGTCGGCGACTTGCTCTGGTGTGCTCATGGGCTGGGAATAAACAATGTCCTCTACTTTATCTATCTCATCCATAATGAAACGGGTATCTATAGGACCTGGAGATACCACCGCTACATTGATATCTCTATCTCTAAGCTCATCACTCAAAGCATAGGTAAAGGCTCTCAGCCCTGATTTAGTACTGCTATAGGTTGCGGCGCCTTGCAGTGGCGCACGGCCTGCAAGCGAGCCTACCATGATTATGGCTTTAGGACCTGATACTGGCATTAAAGGCAGCACGAGTGCAGCTAGGTACAGGGGCGATCTTAGATTTATATCCACCATGTCGGCTATCTGTTGCGGTGATTTTTCACTGAAACTTCCCCGATGGTGCAGGCCTGCATTGTTCACTAAGACATTGATGCTGCCAAATTCTTTTATCGTAGCCGCGACTAACTGTTTACATGCCTTAAGATCGGCAATATCGGCGGTAAGGATTAACACCTTTGCATTAGGATATTGGTTTAACTCATTGCCTAATTTTTGTAAATCTGCCAAGCCCCTTGCCACTAATACCAGATTAATTCCCTCAGGAAAGGCCTTGGCAAACCCATGCACACAAGCTGCACCAACACCCTTCGATGCACCTGTGACCAGCACTGTCGGCTGAATATTGGAAGAGGCTGTAAAGTTGTTGTCTTGTGCTTTTGAGTCAGCCATCGATATGTTCTCCTGAGTTTTGATATCACACTATTATTTAACTGGCTTTATTTTTAACATCTGGTTCCCGTATTGGCTAGAGGTTTTATTTGTTGGTTTAACACTCATGCTTGCTTGATTCAATCGCAGTTTTGTCTTGGCTAGTTATTGACCCTGTTATAAAAGCCATAGTTACAATTCCAACCTAGATCACATTTATTTGCTGATTGGGGTAAAGTAGAGGCAATGATTTAAAGAATACTTTTGCCTCGGTGGCATGGAAATGACAATGAACAGTGTGAAAATAGATCTGGGATTGATATTCGATAACAGCTACGCAAAAAACTTAGAAGGTTTTTATGCTGCTTGCCAGGGGGCAAAATCGCCGAGTGCTAAGCTAGTGAAATTGAATGTTTCATTGGCGAATAGTATCGGCCTTAGCAATATTAATCCAGCTCAGTTAGCCGAGGTTTTTTCTGGGAGCGAAGCACCAATAGGTGCCAGTCCATTGGCTCAAGTTTATGCAGGACATCAATTTGGTGGTTTTAGCCCTCAGCTAGGTGATGGTCGAGCCCTATTGTTGGGGGAAGTGTTAGATGTAAATGGTAAGCGTGTGGATGTTCAACTCAAGGGATCTGGGCGGACGCCATTTTCACGAGGCGGAGACGGCAAGGCGGTGCTGGGTGCAATATTGCGGGAATATATAGTCAGTGAAGCCATGTTTGCTCTTAATATCCCCACTACTCGAGCATTAGCCGTAGTCACCACCGGCGAGCAGATCATGCGTACTCAACTTTTGCCAGGAGCCGTTCTTACTCGCGTTGCATCGAGTCATATACGAGTCGGTACATTTCAGTTTTTTTCTTCTCGCAGTGAGCAAGAAAAGGTTAAACAATTGGCTGATTACGCCATTGAGCGTCATTATCCACAACTCAAAAATAGCCAACAAGTTTATCTAGACTTTCTCGGTGCGGTTTGCAACAAGCAAGCTGAGTTAGTTGCCCGTTGGTTACTGGTTGGCTTCGTTCATGGTGTGATGAATACCGACAATATGACGATCAGTGGTGAGACTATAGATTATGGCCCTTGTGCCTTTATGGATTATTATGATCCAAAAGCTGTATTTAGCTCCATAGATAGAGATGGACGTTATTGTTACAATAATCAGCCAGTTTTAGCACAGTGGAACTTAGCCAGATTAGCCGAAACCTTGTTACCTTTGATAAGTGATGATGAACAGCTAGCGGTAACGAAAGCCACCGAAGTGCTCACCAAGTTCTGGGAGCTTTATCAAGGCTATTGGCTAACGGGTATGCGAGCCAAGCTCGGTATATGTACCGAAGAGCCAGGCGACTTAGCACTTTGTGAGCAATTGCTTGAGTCTATGACGGAGCAAGAGGTGGACTTTACCTTGCTTTTTCGCAAACTTGCTAACGATCTAGAAAGTATGGATTTTGACAGTAAGGGAACTAAAAATTCCTATGCTGAAAACCAGAGCTGTGAAAGTGAGAAGTTATTTAACAATGCTGATAAATTTATCCATTGGAAGGCGTTATGGTTAGTGCGTCTTTCTCGAGATGCTCAGTTAATCGTGGATCAGCCAAGAGAAGGCGAGCCTCAAAAAAATCGCTCTTTGTCTGATTGTGCAGCCATGATGAATGGAGTTAATCCTGTGTATATTCCTCGAAATCATCTGGTTGAACATGCCATCGAGGCTGCTGAAAAAAGGGCTGATTTTGAGCCGTTCGAACGTTTGATCGCGGTTCTCAAAACCCCCTTTATATTCCAGTCTGGGGCCGAGGATTATGCAAAGTCAGCTCCCGTAAGTTTTGGGCCCTACACGACATTCTGTGGTACGTAAACCATATCGGATTTTCAATGCACTAGTCTATTTGTCATCGACATTTTATGGGCGATCACTGATGTACACGTGTTCATAGATAAGCTTAGCACCAGCTTCAACCCCTTACACTTTCGGTATGATTTGTCTTTTTGAACAAGTAAGTTTTGCCATCGATCTATTTGTACGAAGCTGTAAATGGTACCACAAAATAGAGCATTTAAAGTCGATAATAACGATTAACTTCAGCTTTGCCTACAGTGCTTTAACTCCCGCTGAGAGATCACATTATTAGTAGAAAGAGTATAAGCAGCTTATGGGCAAAAAAGACAAAATAGATAGCACAAATAAATTCGAGGCTCGGAGTAAAACTCAGATATAATAGTATCTACAAGATCCCGCAGCCGCGGAATCAATTAGAAAAAGATAAACACGAATGATAAACAACGATATCCTACGCCGTCTACGCTTTGTATTCGATTACCAGAATGCCAAGATGATCAAAATCTTCGCCAAGGTAAAGCATGAAGTATCACAAGAGCTTCTTCTCAACATGCTAAAAAAAGAAGAAGAGGAAGGTTACCAACCTTGTAATGACAAGACCATGTGTCTTTTCCTTGATGGCCTCATCATAGAAAAGCGAGGCCTGAGAGAAGGCTGCGAGATCCCAGAGCCGGTATCACAGATTAATAACAACCTTACTTTCAAGAAACTAAGAGTTGCCCTAGAGATGCGTGAAGATGACATCATCAGCACTTTAGCGTTAGCCGATTTTAACATGTCTAAATCTGAACTCGGAGCCTTATTTAGAAAGCCGAGTCATAAGCACTTTAAAGAATGTGGCGATCAGGTTTTACGTAACTTTCTCACCGGCATTTCTATCAAGTATCGCGGTAAATAACAAAGAGTAATGACTAAGAATAGCTGATTATCTAAAGCACAGCTCAACCTGTGCTTATTGCTTTAAACGAAACAAATTTAAATGTAAAAAAATAGCCAAGAAACAGAACAAAAATCACATTCATGGTAATCTTAGCCAGACTCACAGCATCTATAATTAATACAATCGAAAAGGTTACCAATGGACGATCATAAACGCCCGCTTTACCTGCCTTTTGCAGGACCTGCGATTCTCGAAGCTCCTTTGATCAACAAAGGCAGTGCTTTTAGCGATGAAGAACGTATATTTTTTAATCTTGAAGGTCTCTTACCTCACGTCATCGAAACCATCGAAGAGCAAGCGTCTCGTGCTTATGATCAATACACTAACTTCACCAATGATCTCGATAGACACATCTATCTGAGAAACATTCAAGATACCAACGAGACACTTTATTATCGTTTGGTTCAAAACCACATTACCGAGATGATGCCGATTATTTATACCCCGACTGTGGGTATGGCTTGTGAGCGTTTCTCCAAGAACTATCGCCGTAACCGTGGTCTGTTTATTTCCTATCCGAATAAAGACCGTATCGAGGATATTATCAATAACTCGACTCGCCAGAAGGTAAAGATTATCGTTGTCACCGATGGTGAACGTATTCTGGGTCTTGGGGATCAGGGGATAGGAGGCATGGGTATCCCGATTGGTAAACTGTCTCTCTATACCAGCTGTGGTGGGATCAGCCCAGCATATACTTTGCCAATCACCTTAGATGTAGGTACTGATAATCCACACTTGCTGGAAGATCCTATGTATATGGGTTGGCGTCATCAGCGTATCGGTGGCGAAGAATATGCAGAATTCGTCGAAGCCTTCATGCAGGCGGTTCATCGTCGCTGGCCCGATGCCTTGATCCAGTTCGAAGATTTTGCTCAGAAAAATGCCATGCCGCTGCTTGAGCGTTACAAAGATCAGTACTGCTGTTTCAACGATGATATTCAAGGAACAGCAGCCGTCACAGTAGGTTCACTGCTCGCAGCATGTAAGGCCGCTAAAACTCAGCTGAGTGAACAACGTGTCGCCTTCTTGGGAGCAGGCTCTGCAGGTTGTGGGATCGCCAACGCTATAGTGGCTCAGATGGTTGCGGAAGGGGTCTCAGAGACTCAGGCTCGCCAACAAATATTTATGGTTGATCGCTGGGGCATGCTGCAAGCCAACATGCCTAACCTGTTGCCATTCCAACAAAAACTGGCGCAGAAATGTGATGATATTGAAGGCTGGGATAATTTCAGCGACAACATATCACTGCTAGATGTGATGAAGAATGCTAAGCCTACTATCTTGATTGGCGTGTCTGGTGCTCCAGGGGTATTTAGCGAAGCGATCATTAAGGCGATGCATGCAAACTGTTCTCGTCCAATTATCTTCCCGCTATCGAATCCAACCAGCCGTGTCGAAGCCACTCCCAAAGATGTGCTTTATTGGACCAATGGTCAAGCACTTGTTGCGACAGGCAGCCCTTTTGAACCGGTAGTTATTGATGGGGAAACCTTCGAAATTGCTCAGTGTAATAACAGCTATATCTTCCCTGGTATCGGTTTAGGCGTACTTGCCTCAGGAGCGAAACGTATTAGCGATAAAATGCTAATGGCATCAAGTCGTGCATTAGCCGAGTGCTCACCATTGGCCATCAATGGCAAAGGACCTTTGTTGCCATCATTAGAAAATATCCATAGTGTTAGTAAGCACATCGCCTTTGCCGTGGCTAAAGTTGCTATCGATCAAGGTCATGCTCTGCCATGCACCGATGAACTGCTGAAACAGTCTATCGAAGCTAACTTCTGGACTGCTGAGTATCGACGTTATAAAAGAACGTCATTCTAAGCTTAGTTTATTTGTACGTCATTAATGGGAGTTAGAATGATCAAGTTATATGGAGTACCCCGAAGTCGTTCGCTACGTGTATCATGGACCTTAGAAGAGCTGGGTCTGGATTGGCAATATCAATATATAAACTTTGCTAAAGGCGATAGCCGTAGCCCAGATTTTCTTGCTGTAAATCCTTGTGGTAAAGTTCCCACATTAGTAGACGGTGAGTTAGTGGTGACAGAGTCGGCCGCTATCGCGTTGCACTTAGCTGAAAAATATGGCGATAGAAAGTTATTACCACAGCTTGGTAGTGATGCCTCTGCCTTGCATCATAAGTGGGTCAGTTTCATCATTACTGAACTTGAGCAACCGCTATGGACGATAGGTAAACACAAATTTGCCTTGCCTGAAGAAATACGTCAGGAGAGTATGTTTGCCGTGGCTAAGTGGGAGTTTGATAAGGCAGCAACTCTGGCCGAGAATTGGCTCCCTCAGTCTGATTTTTTGTTGGGTGATGAGTTGAGTGTCGCCGATATTTTGTTAGCGCATACTCTGCTTTGGGCGACTCGTTTCGAGCAAGACATCCCCACTAAATTAGCAGCCTACCGTGACCGAGTTACGGCGAGACCTGCCATGGCTAAAGCTCTGGAGAAAGAGTTAGCAGGGGCTGAGTAAACTTAGGTTTGTAAACTGTCTGTTAAATTATTCTTGAAGCGTTGACTAAAAAAAGCATCTATGCAGATGCTTTTTACTATTATTGATCAAACTTATATCTGTGTCGCCGCCCATTTTGCTCGGTTCTCACGGCCCTCTTTTAAACCGGTTTTATCACGGTAAGCCTTGTAAGATTCGACGTCCAGAGCAACCAGATTCACTTCCACTCCAAGTACCAGCTTACACTCTTTCTTGATGCGCCAAGCTGACGTGCTATAAAGTTCGGTCAGCGGCAGGGAACCTAAGAACTCAGAGTTATACTGGGCGTAGATAGCTTGAGTTGGATAGACGACGAAACTAAGGCGGCGTTTAGGTTCTTGCTTGAACAGTTCTTCGATGCCATCACAAGTGTTGAGCACTTGCATCTCGATGATCTCATCGATCGCTAATAGCTTCTTCTGTGCCAGCCCCGATACAGGTTTCTCATCCGTTTCCCACGCGATAACATCGTTTTCACTGGCTTGGCTGAGTTCACCTACCTGAGCCGGTGTTAGACCCAGAGACAGACGCAAAAATTTAATTTCAATGGCATTCAAGCCAACATTGTTAGACATAGTTTTTCCATAAATATTGACGGTCTATATCCGTTCTACTTCAAAGTGCAGGTTCCAGAGCAGACTGAGCGGATCCAATTCAAGGCACACTATTGTATTTGAAGTGTTGGCATTTTAAATACTAGCGCTCGGATAGATAAATATGTTTTTGAATTCCTAGTCCTTAGAGTTTCATTAGGAACTAGAGCTTAACTCTGTAGCCAGACCTCTTCGGCCCATTGCCAGAACGATTCCCAGGTTTCGCTTTCAAGATCATCTTCGCTCCAGAGCATAACCTGACCTTCCTGATCGATACAGTAGAAGCGATTACCTTGCTGACATATGGCAACATATTCTCGTGACATACCGATTGACCAAGCGTAGGCGGTTACTTCAGCAAGGTAGGTATGGGAATATGGGTCGCTGGCGGTTACTGGCTCTAGCGTCCCATAGATAACATCGCTGGCATAGAGTAAATACTCCTTTAGTTCGGCAGGAAGAGGCATTAAAATTTCTTCTTCGACAACTACAATTTGTTCAAATGTAGGCAGTTCTAAAGGGGTAGGAACGGTTTCACTCAGTTCCTGAAGTTGCTCTATGATCTCGTGCATTGTCTCTTCGCTGATTATAAGTTTATGGGCTTCAGTATATCTTGTCTGAGTGTGTATTGTTATAGCAATCGATATAAAGGTGGGGTCACTCAGCGAAAATTTAGCACTGTTGAGGTAAGGCCATTAATTGCTTCTTTATAAATGCTATTCACAATATTCATGTTGTTCGTATTAAATTATGTCGCTAAAAATCATATCGTAAGAATGACTCAGAGTTGATCCTGTTATTATGCTGATTGAAATTAACGCTTAGGCCGCCGATGTCATGATCACGCTTGCAGCATC
>JBAHZX010000013.1:0-14480 GCA_037132815.1 Shewanella sp. | reverse complement strand
TTTGTACTATCTGAGCTACGACCCGTTCGTTATTGACCCAGTAGTAATCCCCCACCTGATCACGTTTTCCGCCCTTGAATGCAAATGTCATCTTAAATGTATTACTATCAAGAAAAGCTAAGGTTTTACGCCCGTCGGTATCGACCAAGACAGCAAGGTGCTTACCATCGGGGGATATCTTTACATCGTAATATTCCGAGTGACGAGAGAAGTCCTCAACAGAGATCGCTGTTGCTATATCTGAAAAGCTAATGATAGAGAGCATCATCAGTACATATGGTAATTGAAATAAACCTCTGTTCATTGAACCTTTCGACCATTTATATGACCCAGCAAAAATATATTTCATTTATAAAACCTCCTTTTGTCACTCTGATGTGTACATATAGAACACAAAACATTCTCTCACCAATCAGAATGTAAATAATGGACCAGTTTCTTCAAAGTGACTAAAGTTAAAAAACAAGGTGCCGAAGAACGTTTACCCTGCCATTTTTAAAACTAAAAGTGCAATACACCCAAAAATTGAGAGTATCACCACATACACTATAATCAGTGCCTTAGAGATCTTGATTGATTCCATTAGCCCATACTCAACTGGAAATATTGACGCAAGTGCACTAATTTTTTTTGGTTTTTTCATACTTTGCTCCAAGAGCTAATTTTAACAGCCTACTAAAAAACCACTTCCCTGCAATGAGGCAAATGAGTATGTACAAATTAATGACAATTAATATCAAAAGCATAAATAAAAGCTGCCAATCAATACTTTCATAAGTTATCAACAGAGTTAAAAACAACTTAAGTAAGCCAAACATAAAAATTGGTATAAGCATTCCTTTAGTCATAGAATAACCATAAATACAGTAAAAATGTTGAGTTATGAATGCAGTGCATAAAAACAGGAATCACGACTCCATTGGATTTGAAGCGACTTATGCCTAATATTAATCCTAAAGCAAAAATAAACACTATTTGAGATAGCTGTTCAGGATAATGGAGTGTTGTGAACAAAGCTGACGAAAATAATATTTGAAATGCTACTCCGTAAACCTTAACTGAATCAAAGACACCAAGGCGAAAAATTATTTCTTCGGTAATTGGGACTATCAAAACCACGATTAAAGCCACACCTAGCCATCCAATGTTGTCAATGATGTTTTTAGTATTATCCGCACTGCTATCAAGGAGTGGAGTCCATGTGTAAAATGAGTATAAAACAATCTGGAATGCAATGAATGATAACCAGCAACCTTTATTTGTAGCCATTGATAAAAAGTTGTGTTGAAGTTTATAATACTGATTTGTAATATATAAAGACAGTGAACATAAAAAAATTACATTTCCAATAACCATTAATATTATAGGGTTAGGGTTATATGTCCAATCCAACATGGCGCTAAATACCATAACAATTAAGAACAGAATAATCGCTGGGCGATATATTTTTAAAGGCACTTCTCTCATGTTTTCTCCAAAGGGCATGATAAATCATGCCCTTTTGTAGCCTTACTTGGGCTGCATTAATGCACGAACCCACCCTGAAGTACGTACAAGTTAGTGTCTAGCTTTACTTGACCACTATAATTCATAGATGGTGCGACGATCTCTTTGCATGACGTGGGCATTAATGAGCAAAAATCATTAACCAAACAATTCAATTCCAGTTAAAAATAAAAAATAACCCCATAAAAATCAGGGGTTATTAGTTTTATTTAAGGAAAATAAATATCCTTAAAATCTAACAAAACAGTTTTAACTAAAAAAATACCCGAGGAGAATTAACATTGCTCCGAATATCGAACCAGTTATAAATGCAGTAAGCTGTGGTTGCTCAGTATATAATCTAAGCATTTATCTTCTCCTTCTTCTCACTGTAACTGTTTTGCAAGCCATAGAGCCAAGTAGTTACTCAAGCTTCAACACAGACTCGCGCACTAACCTGCAAAAAGCTCTAGACCAAAGGTCCAGCCCCCTATTACACCCAAAACAAAAAGTATTGGTATAACGATATCATTTATATTCAATTTATTATCCATATTAATCCCTGTCCATAATTCCCATTCAATTGAACTATTTGAATATTTCTTTCCCGAAAGTCCAGCCACCAACTACGCCAGCAACGAAGCCCGCACTATAATATACAGCAACGGCCAAAGGAATTACTCCCCCATTAACAGCCCCTAATTCATCACTACTTAACACTCTGATTTCACTTGTTTTGTCAACCGTAATCGCATTCATATTTTTTCCTTAATATTTAAAAATTAATAATACTATATGTCTCTAGCTTGCCATCCAAGCACTGACCATGCCAACAACAAGCCCAGCACCTACAGCTATCCCCCAACCTACAAGTGGAGCTATCCCCCCATTAACCTGCTCTATCTCACTCATTGTTAATTCTTCCATTTTAGAAACTTGCATAATATTTTCCTTAATTTAAACTATTAACGTTATGTTTGCCTAAGTGTATGGCTGGTCTGTTAGACCTCACACTCCTTAAGCGGCTTTCCAAGGGTGTGGCCTCCGTCTAAAGTTGCTTTTAATCGGCGAAATATTGTCGTTTATCTTTTTTAACTCAAATATTTCACCGCTTAAATTCTTTCTCTATCCACTACTGATGTTTCAAATTTTGTCACTGGTCTCTACCAGTAAGCTCCAGCATCTCTTCTCGTGTATACACTTTGCCTTGATGCATCACTAGCACTCGGCTAGCTTGCTTGATTGTCTCTGGCCGGTGGGCGATGATAACTCTGGTTATTTCAAGATGCTTTACCCGCTCACTTATCTTGGCTTCATTTTCTATATCCAAATGACTGGTGGCCTCATCCATAAACAATAAGCTAGGTTGCTGGTACAGGGCCCTAGCAAGTAGCAGACGTTGCACTTGACCACCGGAAAACTGGCTGCCCATATCACCTACTAACGTGTTGTAACCCATAGTCATCTTATTGATATCGGTATCGATAGCGGCATGCTGAGCACACTGTTGCATTCGAAGATAATTAGGCTCAGGATCGAAGAATGTTAAGTTGTCAGCAATAGAGCCAGAGAGCAGAGTATCGTCCTGCATCACTGCAGCTATTTGTTTGCGATATTGAGTTAACCCAATTTGAGTTATGTCTTGGCCATCGAGTAAGATACGCCCTTGCGTTGGGGTAAGCAGGCCTAACATTATTTTCACTAAGGTAGTTTTACCGCAGCCTGACTCACCGACAATAGCAACCGACTCCCCCGCCTCTATCGTCAATGACAGGTTATCAATAATTTGAGACTCACCCGCCCCATAGCTAAAACTCACACTTTCAAGTGATAGTTGCCCCTTAACCTTGACGAGTTGAGTAAAACCATCACGGTTGGCTTCCTCTTCGTGTAAGGCAATATCTGAAATACGGTCAAGATGTAGCCGTAACATACGAAATAGAATAAGCTGTTCGATAAGGCTGGCAAAGCGTTCTGTGAGTTGATTTTTATAAGCGATAAAGCCAGTACCATACCTATGGTTAAGCCACCACTCATGACTATGGTTGCCGCTAAATAGATGACGATGATGTTCTCGATACCAAATAACAGCTTGTTCATGGCATCGAAGCTGATTTGTAGCTTACCTAAACGAATATCGGCATTAATCACTTCACTGTATCGGTTTTGCCACAAGCTCTGCCTTTGAGGCTCACAAGTAAACAACTTGATGGTTTGTATGCCACGAATATTTTCCAGGAAATTCGTTTGCTCTTTGGCATTAGCTTGAATTGATTCTTCAGTCGCTCGATGTAGCGGACGGTATAGTGCAAACCTCAGCAGTGTATATATGGCTATGGCGGCGACAACAACCAAGGTTAACTTAACGCTGTATATCAGCATCATTACTAGCACAGCAATAGACATCACACCGTCGACAACTGTTTCAACTAAGCCAGTAGTCAGCCGTTCACGAACTTGTGCAAGCGAGCCAAAGCGCGACACCAAATCACCAATGTGACGTTTTTCAAAGTAGCTCATTGGCAAACGAAGTAGATGGCGGAGTAGGTTCACCCCCATTTGCATATTGAGCAAACTTGATACCCGCAATACTAGCCAACTGCGCACACAGGTGGTCACGACATTGATTATGGCCAGCAAACCAAAACCAATAGCCAGCACTATGAGCAGCGGCTTATCTTGGCTTATCAGTACCTCATCAACTATCCATTGCATATAGTAAGGCGTGACTAATGCAAAAGCTTGCAGCAAGACAGATAGCACAAACAGTGTGACTAGCGCTTGTGTCAAGCCTGTCATCTTGCTCCACAGTTGTGACAAACGCATCTGCTGTCGCTCATCTTGCTGCTGAAAGCCTTTGGTGGGCGTTAACTCTAATGCTATTCCCGTGAAATGTTGTCCAAACTCTTCATAACTCAGGGTGCGCTTACCTAAAGCTGGATCATTAACTGTCATACCACGCTTAGTGACCCCTGTGAGTACCACAAAGTGATTCATGTCCCAATGTAGTACACAGGGCAATGTCAGTTTGCCAATATCTTCAATTGGGCATTTCAATGCTCGACTCGCCAGCCCAACGCTGTCACCTAACGCAATAAGCTGCTGAAGATTCATCCCCTTGAGGTTGGCAGTAAAACGTTTGCGCAGGGCGGCCATGTCCAACTTGTGGCCATGATAGGTTGCTACCATTGCCATGCACGCTAAGCCACACTCAGCCATTTCGGCTTGAAGAATGAGTAGTACTCGCTTTTTACCTGAAAATTCAAGCAAGGTAATGGGTGAGTCAGCTTCAGATTTCGAGCTATTCATCGGTGTATCCGTCATTAGCCAACCCTTCCATTCAAACTATAGATAGGGTCTAGCAGCCAATCGAGCAAACTACGGCTATCAAGCACGATATCAGCCTCTAACAGCATGCCGCTTTTTAATGGAAATTCATCACCATAAGCCAGCATAAATTGTTCCGACAGCTGAGTTCTAATCCGATAAACAGGCTCTGATAAAGATATAGGCACACTTGACTCACCATCAAGCAGTAAGGTTTTATCTATACGGGAAACTCTACTTTCTAGGAAACCAAACCGCTGATAGGGGAAGGCATCGAATCGCAACCTTGCTTCATCCCCTTTTTTTACAAAACCTGCAGATCTTGTAGGTAAGAGCAACTCTGCGACGAGTATTGCTCCTTGTGGAATAAGACTCATCAAAGGACGGTTTGTGATGGCAAACTCACCTTCAACCACTTGTATTGCTGTTACAGTACCTGATTCTGTCGCCCTAATTACGTACCTATGGCTATTTTTAGTCTCATCTATTTGCCTATGGAGGTCTGATAAGCGATGCGCTATATCGGTTTGCTTTAATGAATATTGATGAGGCAATAACGCCAAGTCTGATCGAACTTTGTTGAGTTCACTTTTTAACTGAACTCGGTTAGATTTTAAATTCTCTAACTCCAAATGAACTGAAATAAGTTTTTCTTGTTGAACTTGATGCTCGAGAGTAGATAGGTAACCATTGTTAAAAAGTTTATCATGTTGTAATTGTTGTTTTTTTTGTAGGTTTAGTTTTTTAACTAATAACTTATCAAGCTGTTCAACAACTAACAAAGAGTCCTTAATATCTAAAGCTGAAATATTCAGTCTGTTTTTCTCTTTTATCTTTAATTGTTTATTTATTTGTTTTTCTTCAATAAGTAGATTTATTTGCTTCATTAGTTGATTAATAAGGTTTTCACTCAGTTCTTCACCAGAAACCATGCTACGACTTAAAACAATCGTAGCAAGGGGCTGGCCATTTTCAACTATGTCCCCCTCCTTAACATGAAGGCGTTCTATATTTCCACTGCGACTGGCGTATGTTTTTATTACACCCTTATCCGGGACAATATATCCTCTCACCGTTTCTTTACGGGCATAATGAGAAAATGATAGGAAGATTGCAATAGCTATTACTACACATGACAGAGTCAATGCGATGCTATAAATGGAGAGAGGCTGCGCTAATGATATATCACCATGCAGCTTATTTTTCTGAGCCTCTACTGCTTGTGAACGAAATATCCCAGTCACTACGAATTCCTTTTTATATATGAAACTTATAACGGGTGTAAATTAATTTTTAATCTTGTAAGTAAAAGTCAATTTAAATATAACCATAGGTGAAATCTTTTATCAACAGTACAAAATACAATCAACATCTAGTTGTAGGGATAGTGTATTGCAGATGTTATTTCAGTGTTAATATTAAGTTTGTATATGCTAAAGGTTGGATAGGTTTATATATTCATAAAAAGACACGTTCTATTGTAGTCCTGAGCAATGATGGGCTAGTTAGCCTTAATGAAACGATATTGATATAAAAACTAGTTAGTGGCCACTTATAATGTAATGAGCTTATATATATATAATTAGTCTGATTATAAGTAGTTAAAGTTATATATTTCTGACTCTGTATGTTTTGTTTTGTTGTAGGTGGTTGGTTGTCATATTATGGGTGGGGTGCAGAATAACAAATAACAATTAGGCAAGAATAAATTGAGAGTTTTTTGGCGTTTTGAGTGGGTTAGTGCTGTCTCTTAGTCAGATCTCATAGCACCTTAAACCCGCAGCAAACATTTCTTTAGCTAAACGATAGACTGACACTTGAGCTTGCAATATATCCCAGCCTTCCCAAATCGCCATACCTGTTTTTTTACTATCGGTAAAACCACTTAACTTCGCTATGGATGTGTAAGCTCATTTCATACTCGGAGCGCTTTTACCATCATGGCCCTTAACCTTATAATGTTGCTGCAAAACTTTCCATTCGTCCTCTTCAAGTACTTTGTCACAACTCTGATTTTCCATACCGATAGCTTCATCGATAAGCCCTTTTTTTCTTAAGTATAACGATAAGCTCATTACTTCTCGCAGTTGCAGTAACATCTCTTGAGACTCGATTAACGGGTTTTTCTTTGCTATTTCTCATGCCTTTTTGAGGGATGTTGATAGTGTAACGGCCCAGTTTAGGCTGCTGTTTATCTTGTAAATAACTTAAAATATCAGCTCCTCGATCACAGACTGAGATCACATTAGCCATGGTATCTTCTAGTGGCAATATTTCAGGTACATCCTCTACTAAAGAGGCTGTATGCATGGATCCTGCTGCTTGGATCATCTCTGGTGAAATTTTATTGTTACGGATCAATCTGTAGGAGCCTTCTAGTTCTGCTTCATTTCCATGGCATGCATTCGCGATAGACTTACCGCTGCTACTGGCCATATGCGCAAGTACTGATTAAGCGTTCTGTTCTACGAGCATCACCTAATTGAGCATGCTGAAAGTGTTCGCGTGACCATTTTCCTGGGTTGAATATTGACAAAATATTAATCTAAGCATTTGAAGTTACTTGATCTGGTCATGGTCTCATCAAAAAGTTCAATTTATAATATTTGTGTAGAAGAGTCAGGCTTATGTGATCGGGAGTCGTTCAGAAAACGACTATCGATGCTTTATAGAAAAGTATTGGGAAGGCGATCTGTTTTATGGATACGACAATAACCTTAACCTTCGATAGCAGGACGCTAATTTTTGATTTATTTTTGATTTATTTTTGAGATTGAGAGTAATTAAAGTGAGTGCTTATTCGCTTTGTTATTGCAAGTTATGGGATAACTCAATATACTTGCAGCAGTTGACGCGGGGTGGAGCAGTTTGGTAGCTCGTCGGGCTCATAACCCGAAGGTCATCGGTTCAAATCCGGTCCCCGCAACCAGCTTCCCAATATCAGGCTAAAAAGTCTAATATTGGTTACAGGTTTTAAATTCAACGACCTCGTTATTACGGGGTTTTTTGTTATCTGTAACTTATAAAATGCTGCTTTGCAGTGTTGTATCGGGGCTACCGAGCCCTTTTTTGTTTTTCTGGGAGTAACCTTGGCTACTATAGAAAAAAGACTGGAACAGATGCTAAAATCTCCAGTTGAAGCATTTGGGCATAGACTTTGGGGCTTGGAATATATCCAAGCTGGCAAGCATTCAACACTTAGAGTGTACATTGATAATGATAAGGGTGTTTTTATCGAAGATTGCGCCGAAACCAGTCGCCAGATAAGTGCTGTGCTCGATGTTGAGGATCCCATTTCAACAGAATATACATTAGAAGTTTCATCACCCGGTGTAGACAGACCATTGTTTAATGCTGAGCAGTATCTGAGTTACATCGATGAGACTGTAAAGATTCAATTGACTATGCCTGTTGCGGGTAGTCGTAATTTAAAAGGTACCATTACGGGAGTTGAAGGGCAGGCGCTGATGCTTTGTGTAGATGGAAATGAGCTGATTATTGCCTTGGATAATATCCGCAGAGGCAACCTAGTCGCTAAATTTTGATGGATTCAAAAATCAACGAGGCAAGAGGATGAATAAAGAGATTCTGCTAGTCGCTGAGGCGGTTTCAAATGAGAAAGGTATTCCTCGCGAGAAGATTTTCGAAGCGTTGGAAATTGCTTTAGCCACAGCAACAAAAAAGAAGCACGTAGGTGAGATTGAAGTTCGTGTAGCAATCGATCGTAAGACCGGTGGGTATGAAACTTTCCGCCGCTGGCAAGTTGTAGAAGATACAGGTGAGCCATTAGAGTACCCTTATGCTGAAATTACACTGGAAGCGGCTCAGTTTGATGATCCAGAAATACAACTTGGCGATTATGTCGAAGATGACATGGAGTCTGTTACGTTCGACCGTATCGCGACGCAGACAGCCAAACAGGTAATAGTGCAAAAGGTACGTGAAGCCGAGCGAGCTCAAGTTGTTGAGCAGTTTCAGAATCGTGAGGGTGAGTTAATCACAGGTATCGTGAAGAAGAGTAACCGTGAAAGTGTGGTTGTCGATCTTGGTGGCAATGCTGACGCAGTATTGTTTAGAGAAGACCTAATCTCACGTGAAAACTTTCGTGCAGGAGATAGAATTCGTGCTTTACTCTTCTCGGTTCGCCCTGAAGCTCGAGGTGCACAATTGTTTTTGACCCGCACTAAGCCAGATATGCTTATCGAGCTGTTCCGGGTAGAAGTACCGGAAATTGCCGATGAGATGATTGAAATTATGGGTGCAGCTCGTGATCCTGGTTCTCGTTCTAAGATTGCGGTTAAGTCAAACGATCGCCGAATCGATCCTATCGGAGCCTGCGTGGGTATGCGTGGTGCTCGAGTTCAAGCTGTTTCCAATGAGTTAAATGGAGAGCGAGTCGACATCGTGCTTTGGGATGACAATCCGGCTCAGTTCGTGATCAATGCTATGGCACCTGCAGAAGTGTCTTCTATCGTCGTTGATGAAGATACTCACTCTATGGATATTGCAGTAGAAGCAGACAACTTGGCTCAGGCTATTGGTCGTAATGGCCAAAATGTTCGCTTAGCTACTCAACTCTCTGGTTGGGAGTTGAATGTGATGACGGTAGAAGATCTGCAGATAAAGCATCAGGCAGAAAGTGCAAAAGTAGTTAGCCTATTTGTTTCATCTTTGGATGTTGATGCAGATTTTGCTCAGGTACTTGCAGATGAAGGATTTACTTCATTAGAAGAGGTGGCTTATGTACCTGCTGCCGAACTGATGGAGATAGAAGGTTTTGATGAAGATACTGTCGAAGCATTGAGAGAACGTGCTAAAGCGGCAATTTCGACTCGAGCATTGGCAACAGAAGAAGCACTTGATGGTGCTTTACCAAGTGAAGATCTTCTTGCATTGGAAGGGCTGGAAAAACACCTGGCTTTCGTTTTTGCAAGTAAAGGTGTTATCACACTTGAAAATTTAGCCGAGCAAGGCATTGATGACTTGATCGATATTGAAGAATTGACAGAAGAAAAAGCTGGTGAGCTCATCATGGCAGCCCGCAATATCTGTTGGTTTGGCGACGAAGAATAACTCGCTCAACAGAGGGGATTGAACAGATGGCAGATACAACAGTAGAAAAACTGGCCGGCGAAATAGGAAAAACTGCAGACAGGTTAGTCGAGCAGTTTTCTGAGGCTGGCATTAAAAAAAGCAAATCAGACACAGTTTCTGAGTCTGAGAAACAGCAGTTGTTGAATTTTTTAAAGAAGCAACATGGTGGCGATGCCACTCCAACTAAGATGACGCTGCGGAGTAAATCAGTTTCAACTTTAAGTGTAGGTTCTGGCCGTGACACTAAAGATGTCAAAGTTGAAGTACGTAAGAAACGTACTTTTGTGAAGCGCGATCCTGCAGCAGAAGCTGCAGCCAAAGCCGAGCAAGAGACTAAGGCCGCTGCAGCAACGGCAGCTAAAACTAAAGCCGATGCGGAGGCTAAATTAGCTGCTGATGCACGAGCCCAAGAGAAATCAAAAGTGGCTGAAGTCGCGAAAGAAAAAGCGAAAGAGCAAGCAGTAACGGCCGCCAAAACTAAGTCTACGGTAGAAACCTCAGAAGAAAAAGCTGCAAGAGTTGAGGCGGACAAGCTGAAAAATGCGCAAGAGCAAGTGGCTAAAGATAAGGCTGATAAAGAGGCCAATGCTGCAGCCGAAACAGCGCGTAAGCTTGCAGAAGAAAACTCTGCACGTTGGGCTGAAGAAGAGAAACTACGAAAAGAGGCCGAGAAGACCGGTGATCACCATATTACCACCTCGACAGAAGCTCGTGCAGCGGAAGATACAGCCGATGCTAACGCTGAGAAGCGCGATCGTCGTCCTCGTAAGGCACCAACGCCAGTTCCAGCATCTACAGGTAAAGGCAAGCGTCGCGGTGGTAGAGACAATCGTAATTCACGTGGCGGGCGTAATTCTCGTGGTGGACGTAACTCTCGCAATACTCGCAGTATAGCCCCTGAGTCTATGGATCATGCATTTACTAAGCCTGTTGTGGTAGTTAAAGCTGATGTCAGTATAGGTGAGACGGTTTCTGTGTCTGAACTGGCTCAGAAGATGGCTATAAAAGCAACTGAGATCATCAAGGCTATGATGAAAATGGGCTCCATGGTTACTATCAACCAGGTGCTTGATCAGGAAACTGCACAGCTGGTTGCTGAAGAGATGGGCCACAAGGTGACACTGACTCGCGAAAACGAGTTAGAGCATCAGGTGCTAGCGGATCGTGATGGTAATATCGAATCAGTTTCACGTGCGCCAGTTGTCACTATCATGGGTCACGTCGATCATGGTAAGACATCGTTGCTGGATTATATTCGTAAAGCGAAAGTCGCCTCTGGTGAAGCTGGTGGTATTACCCAGCATATTGGTGCATACCATGTCGAAACAGAAAATGGCATGATCACTTTCTTAGATACTCCTGGTCACGCGGCATTTACTGCTATGCGTGCTCGTGGTGCTAAGGCAACCGATATTGTTATTTTGGTTGTTGCTGCCGATGATGGTGTTATGCCACAGACTATCGAAGCGATTCAGCATGCTAAGGCTGGTAAAGTGCCTTTGATTGTTGCAGTTAACAAGATGGATAAGCCAGAAGCAGATGCAGAACGTGTTAAGAGCGAACTTTCTCAACATGGCGTCATGTCAGAAGATTGGGGCGGAAACAACATGTTTGTTAACGTTTCGGCTAAGACAGGTCAAGGTATTGAAGAGCTACTCGAAGGTATTTTGCTTGAATCAGAAGTTCTTGAACTGAAAGCAATCAAAAAAGGTATGGCAGCTGGTGTGGTCATCGAATCTAAGCTAGATAAGGGCCGTGGCCCAGTTGCTACTGTTTTGGTGCAGGAAGGTACACTGAAGCGAGGCGATATTGTTCTTTGTGGCCTAGAGTACGGTAAAATTCGTGCTATGCGCGATGAAAACGGTAAAATGATAGACGAAGCAGGCCCGTCATTCCCGGTTGAGATTCTTGGTCTCTCGGGTGTACCTGCCGCTGGTGATGAAGCTACTGTAGTACGTGATGAACGTAAGGCTCGTGAAGTTGCTTTGTATCGTCAGGGTAAGTTTCGCGACGTTAAGCTAGCACGCCAACAGAAGGCTAAGCTTGAAAACATGTTCGCGAATATGACTGAAGGTGAAGTAGAGGAACTTAATATCGTGCTTAAAGCCGATGTACAAGGTTCTCTCGAGGCTATCTCAGATTCATTAAACAAGCTGTCTACCGATGAAGTTAAGGTTAACATTATCGCACGTGGTGTTGGTGGTTTAACTGAAACTGATGCGACATTAGCCTCAGCTTCGAATGCTATTATGATAGGTTTTAACGTTCGTGCCGATGCGCAAGCCCGTAAGATAATCGACAGTGAGAGCGTCGATCTTCGCTATTACAGTGTTATCTACAACTTGATCGACGAAGTTAGAGACGCAATGAGCGGGCTGTTGGCTCCAGAGTTTAAGCAGGTTATTATCGGTCTTGCTGAAGTTCGTGATGTGTTTAAGTCTCCTAAGATTGGCTCAATCGCCGGTTGTATGGTGACTGAAGGTACCATTAAGAAGAGTGCTCCTATCCGTGTATTACGTGAAAATATCGTAATTTACGAAGGTGAACTAGAATCACTGCGTCGTTTCAAAGACGATGTGGCAGATGTACGTAACGGTATGGAATGTGGTATCGGTGTGAAGAACTATAATGATGTCAGAGTTGGCGATCAGATAGAGGTCTTTGAAACCATCGAGATTGCTCGCTCCTTAGAAGCGTAAAGCGTAATAGGGCGGCGAAAGCCGCCCTATTTGTTTATAGCTGCACACAGCAGAATAAGATATTAAGGCAATCAATTATGGCAAAAGAATTTAGTCGTACACGCCGTATCGGGCAACAGTTACAGCAAGAACTAGCACAAGTCTTGCATCGCGATATCAAAGACCCTCGCATTGGAATGGTAACGGTCAATGATGTAGAAGTCTCACGAGATCTCAGTTATGCCAAGGTGTTTGTCACCTTCTTTGAAGAAGATGAAAAACTAGTCGAAGAGAAGCTTGAAGCACTCAGTAGTGCTGCCGGCTACGTACGTTCATTGGTTGCGGGCCGCATGAAACTGCGAGTCATGCCTGAACTTAGATTCATCTATGATGCGTCATTAGTTGAAGGTATGCGCATGTCAAATTTAGTGACGCGTGTTATTCATGACGATGAGGCTAAGCAGAGAAACGCTAATCGTGATAACTCCAGTGAAGAAAAAGATCAGCCAGGTGAGGATTAATGGGACGTCGTCAGCGTGGTCGCTTTATCGATGGGATCCTGTTGTTAGATAAAGAGACTGGGATGAGTTCTAACTTTGCCTTGCAAAGGGTAAAACGGCTTTTCGATGCGAATAAAGCAGGTCATACTGGCGCCTTAGACCCTTTAGCCACAGGTATGCTACCGATTTGTTTAGGTGAAGCAACCAAGTTTTCCCAACACCTTCTTGATGCGGATAAACGCTATTTAGTTACGGCTAAGCTTGGTGTGCGTACCGATACCAGTGATTCTGACGGTGAAATAGTGCAGACTCGTCCTGTGGATTTTACTCAAGACTTATTGATGGAGTCTCTGGAATACTTCCGTGGAGAGACGATGCAAGTACCTTCCATGTTCTCGGCGCTAAAGCATAAGGGACAGCCCCTTTACAAGTATGCCCGCGAAGGTATCGAAGTGCCTAGGGCAGCTCGGCCCATCACGGTATTTGAATTGAATTTTATCTCTTTAGAAGGTGATGAGCTAACATTAGATATACATTGTTCTAAGGGAACCTACATTCGTACCATTACAGACGATCTTGGTGAAATGTTGGGTTGCGGTGCACATGTGATGATGCTCAGACGCACTCAAGTTGCAGACTATCCTTATGATCGCATTGTAAGTTTAACTCAGTTAAATCAGATGGTCGAAAAGGCTGAAGCAAAAGGTGCAGATGTTAAATCTATGCTGGATGAGTTATTGCTGCCTATGGATACGGCGGTTAATAAATTTAAAGAAATTAATTTATCCGACAGTGTTAAGCCTTATCTAATGAATGGTAATCCTGTGCAGGCACCTGCGCCTAAAGATTTGGTGGGCAATGAGATCTTGCGGATCACCGTCGGTGAAGAACATCAGTTTGTTGGTATTGGCTCAATCAATGAGGACGGTTTACTGGCACCTAAACGTCTTATCGTTCTTAGAGAGTCCTTAGAAACTGTTTAGCGATCTATATTTGTAGTTATTTTACTTTGTTGGTTGCGTATATCGTCGAAAATAGGTAGAATTCTGCGCTCCTTTAGCTGAGTTAGTGATTGGCTAAAGACTTATTAATGCATTATTTGGAGAGACACAATGTCACTAAATGCTGAACAAACTGCAAAAATCCTGGCTGAATTTGGTCGTTGCGAAAACGATACTGGTTCTTCTGAAGTTCAGGTTGCTCTTTTAACTGCTCAGATTAATCATCTACAAAGCCATTTCAAGCAGCACATCCATGATCATCATTCTCGTCGTGGTCTACTACGTATGGTTAGCACACGTCGTAAACTTCTTGCATACCTAAAGCGTACTGAAAATGTTCGTTATCAGGAACTCATCAAGAAGCTTGGTTTACGTCGTTAATTTTAACGATTAAA
>JBAHZX010000001.1:0-5255 GCA_037132815.1 Shewanella sp. | reverse complement strand
CTATTCACAATATTCATGTTGTTCGTATTAAATTATGTCGCTAAAAATCATATCGTAAGAATGACTCAGAGTTGATCCTGTTATTATGCTGATTGAAATTAACGCTTAGGCCGCCGATGTCATGATCACGCTTGCAGCATCAATGCGTTTATATTGTAGCCAGGTTTTGTGATACTGTTTATGGGACACTTGTCTGAAGTGTGTTACTTGAGCCTGTTCAAAATCGTTTAATCCCCGGCTTTCTTCCATAGCTGTCATTTCTATGGACTGCACTTGTTCATAGACCTGATGTTCGGCACCATTTTTGATGTTAGCTATTTCACTTAAGTGCAGTTGAATTTCGGCTATCATCTTTGACTTAGGCAGCCTGATGAGTACATTAAGATCTCGGTACCCTGAGTCTTTAGGGGAGGCGAAGCGATTCTTGACCTTGATGATTTGTGCTTGATTGGTTAAAGCTTCATAGGCAGTGACCAAGTCGTGGATATTGCTGGTTATTATGCTGGCTCTAGCAAGATCGGTGAGTAGACTGGCATCCCCAGCAAGTTTACTACTGACCTTTTCTCTAGCTCTGGAATAACTTTTAATTGCTGGAACTTGTATCTCAATCTGATTAACTGTTGAGATCTGTTTTAAAATTTGTGTCAATTCAGTCTGAGCTATTTGTGCCTGGGAGTAGAGAGCATCAAAATCAGTGCTGAACTGTCTGGGCGGATGGTATTCGAGACTTGATATAGATATGAGTCCAAAGAGATCTTTACTGATTGCTTGCTTGACGGCATAGCTATCACTCTTATCTTTAATACTGGATTGTAATTCGTTTGTGGCAGCAAATCCCGTCCGAGAGGACAGCAGAAGTAAGAAAATAAAAAAAGTGCGCAACCAGCGATTAATATTATTTATCAACATCAAATTAGCCTCTTTCTCTGAAAAAAAATGAAGTAAAACTAAACGATGTTTCTAATTTATGCCTATTAAGCTTAATCTAAGCTGAACGAAAAATTAACTTTTATTCATGTGTTGTTTTATTTTCAATGAATATAAAAAAAGAGTGCGTAATACACTCTTTTTAATAACAAAAAAACTCTGGTTGATTACCAGATTTTCACACGTTTATTTGGCGATATATACATGGCATCACCTTTTTCTACGTTGAAAGTGGTGTAGAACTGAGGCATGTTAGACAAGGCTCCCAGTGAACGGAATTTAGCTGGTGAATGTGGGTCGGTGGCGACGCGGTTACGCATAGCCTCTTCTTTGACCTTAGCTCGCCAGATTTGAGTGAAACCGATAAAGAAACGCTCATCACCAGTTAGACCATCGATAACAGGTGCTTCTTTACCATTGAGTGACATCTTGTATGCTCTATAGGCAATAGTTACACCGGAAAGATCGCCGATATTTTCACCTAGAGTAAGCTCACCGTTTACATTTAGATCGTCAAATACGGCATAGTTATCATATTGTGTGACGAGTGCTTTAGCGCGTGTGGCGAACTCAGAGAGATCTTGCTCGGTCCACCAGTTACGCATATTGCCTTCACCATCAAATTTAGCGCCTTGGTCATCGAATCCATGGCCCATTTCATGGCCGATAACTGCACCAATACCACCATAGTTAACGGCATCATCAGCTTGCATGTTGAAAAATGGTGGTTGAAGGATGGCAGCGGGAAATACAATTTCGTTCATAGTTGGGTTGTAGTAGGCATTCACTGTCTGTGGTGTCATATGCCATTCCCATTTTCGGATAGGACCTGCAAGTTTTTCAAGCGCTTTTTCGTGACTGAGTTCATTGGCTCGAATGTTGTTACCTATGAGTTCGTCTGCTGTGATAGTCAGCTTAGAATAATCCTCCCATCTATCAGGGTAACCAATCTTAGGCTCAAATTTAGCCAACTTGTCTTTGGCAGCGACTTTAGTGCTAGCACTCATCCATTCTAAATCATCAATACTGGTACCATAAGCGCCACGTAAGTTCTCAACCAGAACTTGCATGCGCTCTTTCGCGGCAGGAGAAAAGTGACTTTTCACGTAAACTTTACCTACTACTTCACCTAACAGGCTGTTGACTGTACCCACACCACGCTTCCAGCGAGGTTGCTGTTCAGCTTGGCCATTTAGCGTTTTAGAAAAGAACTCGAAGTTTTCATTATCTAGTTGACTCGTCATTCTGCCCGCGAAATGGGTCAGTAATTGCCACTTCATGTAAGTTTGCCACGTCGACAGTTTATTCGCTTTAAGGACTTCATTGAATCCTTCAATAAAGCTTGGCTGATTGATGATGATATCTTTTTGATCTTGAACACCGAGGGCCGTTAAGTATTTAGTCCAGTCGATATCTGGTGCGAGTTTAGTCAGATCTTTAACCTGATAAAGGTTATAAGTCTTAGTGCTATCACGAGTCTCGACTACGTTCCAATGTTTGCTAGCTATGGCAGTTTCCAGTGCTAAAATATGCTCAGCACTGGCTTTAGGTGCTTCAAAGCCGGCAATGGTAAACATTTTTTCGATGTGCTCAACATAGGCTTTACGAATATTGACGAAACGTTCACCATCGTTAAAATAGTAATCTTTTTCAGGAAGGCTAAGACCATGTTGCCAAATGTGTGTGGCGTAGCGACTTGAATTTTTGGCATCGATATTAATATAGAAAGCCAATGGTGTTCCGCTACCTATGACTTGACTGTGGGCGAAGTAGCCGATGAGATCTGATTTAGTTTTAAGGGCATCTATTTTATCCAGTTCGGCTTGAATAGGAGCAGTGCCTAGTTGGTTTATTGTGTCGGTGTCCATAAATGAGTGGTATAAATCAGCAACTTTTTGCTCATCGCTTCCGGCAACAAGGTTGGGCATTGCGGCGACTTTCTCGATGATGGCTTTAACATCCTTACGAGACTTTTCACGAAGATCATAAAAAGCACCTATGCTGGTTCTGTCACTTGGGATTTCAGTATTTTTGAGCCAAGTACCGTTAACGTAACCATAGAAGTCATCTTGAGGGCGAATAGACTTATCGAAGTTAGCAAAGTCTATACCTGAAGTTAATGCCTTTTCTACGGCCGTTGCCGTTGCTGTTTTAGTGGTTTTTTGGGTGTTAACTTTTGCTATATTATTACATGCTGCCAAGCCTACAATCAGTGAGGCACAGAGGCCTCCAACGAGTACTTTTTTCATGCTTTATCCTTTATCCATTATTTAGGTTATTTATGCTAATTATTGTTCGTGTGTCGCTTTATTGAGTCATTGTCTTTAGATGACTGAGTTAAATATCATCAGTTAACGACAAACATAAACACATGTTAAGTCTGATTGGGGAATGTAAACAAGATGAAATGACTATATTTAATGAGATATAGAAGTAAAATTTGTAAATAAAGGTTTCCTTTCTGGCTAACGATCAATCTCGCCTGAACTCTTATCATTGATGAGGCCGATTCGATTGAGGGGATTATACTTAGCGGATTAAAATTTTGCCCTTTATGCCGTAGCCCTCCATAATGGCGTTACTTTTATTTCAAACTTGAGAAAATTAAGTGCGTTTAGACAAATTTATCTGTGAATCGACGGAGCTCACTCGCTCATTAGCTAAGAAGGCGTTACATCGTGGTGATGTAACTTGTGATGGTGAAGTGGTTAAAAATTCAGGTTTTAAAGTAAAATCTAGCCAGACCATCTGTTTAGATGGGAAGGTTATCTCTGTTGTTGGTCCAAGATTTTTGATGCTGAATAAGCCTGCCGATACCATCTGTGCCACGTTCGATGAGGTGCACCCAACGGTCATCGACCTGCTTGATATCGAGAAAGCAAATACTCTACATATTGCTGGCAGATTGGATATTGATACTACAGGTCTAGTGTTGATCACAACCGATGGTCAATGGTCCCATAAGATCACTTCGCCGAAGAAAGATTGCGGCAAGTGTTATTTGGTTACATTGGCCAATGAACTCGAATCTGGATTAGTTGAGACGTTCGCTCAAGGCGTCGAACTGAGGAACGAAGATGGCCCGACCAAACCTGCAGTGCTTGAGATTATAGACTCTCATCACGCTCGCCTAACAATTACCGAAGGTAAATACCATCAGGTGAAGCGCATGTTTGCTGCAGTAGGCAATAAAGTGGTAGGTTTGCATAGAGAAAGTGTCGGTAAGATAGTGTTAGACGATAACTTAGCACCTGGTGAGTGGCGTTATCTGAGCGATGAAGAAGTTACATCTATTTAGGTTTACGATAGAGAGACATTTTTTTCGGGGGTCTTGATAATCAGACCCTTAGGTTTCTCGGTGAACATTTATTCGTTTTATCGTTTAGCTTTCGAGATTGAGATCACGAAATAAAACTTGTATCTGACTTTCTTGTTTAAAACTGGCTGAGGATCAATTTTTCAATTTCAGTAAGCTGTTAGTCTCGTTTCCCGTTTGAGAACAGAAACGGAGCCTCACATGTCTAGCCCTACCCATAATGATAATGCCTTATCGATTGAAGCTGCTTGTAGCGGTGTGAATCAGCGTATCAGCACCAGTATTGCACATGTTCCATTACCGAGTTTTATCTTTAATGCATCGGGCCCACGTTGTACCGAAGAAGATGAACTTAACTTGATTGGCGCCTCTAACTCGGCGGCGATCATGACCAAATCTTGCACTCTGAAGCCCAGATCGGGTAATGCAGAGCCCAGATACCAAGCTTTGCCTATGGGCTCGATACAGTCTATGGGATTACCTAATCTTGGCTATGAAGCATATCTAGAGATGCTTCCCAGATTAAAACAGGCTAACTCTGTTCCGGTGGACAAGCCCATTGTGGTCAGTATTTCAGGTTTTAGTCTGGCAGATAACCTGACTATGGTTAAGGCGTTCCAAGATAGCTGCACTGACCTTATAGAAGTTAACTTTTCTTGCCCCAATATCGAAGGCAAGGCTCAGGTGGGATATGATTTTGGGCAGACAGAGCAAGCACTCGAAGCTATATGTCAGCTAGGCAATAAACCTATAGGCCTAAAACTTCCGCCATATTTTGATTTTTCTCATTTTATCGCTATGGCTAATATCATTAAGAAGTTTCCGGTTAGCTTTATCACCTGCATTAACTCTGTGGGTAACACCCTAGTTATCGATCCGGAAACTGAGAGTGTCATCATTAAACCTAAAGGCGGGTTCGGTGGCCTGTGCGGCGATTATATCAAGCCTATGGGTCTTGCTAATGTCAGAGCATTTAGTCAGCTTCTACCTTCGAGTATCGATATTATTGGGG
>JBAHZX010000152.1:0-9351 GCA_037132815.1 Shewanella sp. | reverse complement strand
GCCTCTGGAGATGGAAACTGTCTATGGTATTGGCACCGATGATGTGTCGGCCAAAACAAGTGTCGACGTAACGGCGACTGGCTTTTTTAGTAATGGTTTGAATGTGACGTTAAATACGGGTGATGACTACCTACTCACTGGCCCAGATGGGTCAACCATTGCATATAGCATAAAATGCAATGGTGAATGCGCTAATGAATTTTTTGTTGAGAATAGTGAGGTGCGGCACAGCACCATAAAAGTGACGGGTGCTGACAACTCTATTTCTTTCAAAATTGATATCGAGTTTGATTTCACCCCACTTGTTCCACTTACCGTCGGTGAATATTCCGATACCTTTACGTTAATATTTGAACCAGATGTATGAGATGAATAAGGGTTTAATAGCACTATTGCTTGTTAGTTTGAATGGACTTGTAGCTCAAACTTTTGCCGAAAATAATATCAACGTGAATGATACCGGCTCAGCTGAGCAAGGTAGTGCCTTTTTTATCGAGGGTGCGGCAGGCAGTTAGGTAATGGCACCATCCGCTTCTGGGTCTTCTACTGAAGGCTATGCTATGGCTGTGACAGCCAGCAATGGTGCAACGCTTGAGAGTAATACAGTCACTATTGACGATGAAGGTAAGGCTTACATCCAAATAAAAAGTATAAATGAGGGTGATTTAATAATTACCGTTGTATATTCACAAGACGGTGCCGATACAGAGGCTAGTGAGACGGTGTCATTTATCGGTGATATCGACACAGCAAGGGTCGCAGAACTTACCGTCCTAGAAAACAATGCTTATCCCGATGGAGCTGAAACTAACACCCTGACTGCCACAGCATTAGATAGAGGTGACGTTGTGCCAGACGCACTGCTCGTTGTCGAACTCAACGGTAGTACCCGTCAGTCGTAGACTCAGCAGACTTGACGACCAATGCAGAGGGTGAGGTTACCTTTAACGTGACAAATAGCATACGTGAAGTTGTGTGCGAGTTACAACTTCATATGATAGTACTGAGGCCGGCCATAGCTCACAAGACGCGTCGATATTGTTTACAGAGTCGCCGGGGGCGTTTCAAATATTTTCTGAGACTAGCTTAGGTAGTTTTCCAGATGGTCATAGTTATGTCGCCTTGATGCAAGATAACACTATAAGAAGTTGGGGCCTCAACTCATTTCCAGAAAGTGTACAAACTCTGTTGGATGTGATTGGTGTTGCCAGCTCACATTTTGGTTTTGCAGCCTTGATAAGAGATGGACGGTCGCTATTTGGGGAACTATCTATGATGACCAGGCTTTTTCTGATGTTGAAGAAGGCTTAACGAGTGTTACTCAGATTGTAGGTACCCACCGAGCAATAGCTGCCATTAATGAACATGGAGCGGTGTACGTATGGGGTGATGATAGTTATTGCTAATCCCTGTTGCAACGCGTCTAATTGCGTTACCGACAGATTGACTGAGGGCGTGGTGTCGTTTACCGCTACCCTTAGAAACTTTGCTGCACTTAAGGACGATGGAACTCTGGTTGTATGAAGATGACCAAGATACTGTAGATGACTTGGAAATGGACGATGTTATCCAGATTTATAGTAACTGGGAGGTCTTTGTTGCAGTAAAAGCCGATAACACGCTCGAAATTTGAGGCGATGAGGATTACGGTATCGATTTATGTCCTGACGACTTATATTGTGCTACTGATAGGATAAATAACCCCGACAATCCGCTAGCTATTATAGATATTAAGGCGACGTGGAATACTTTTCTTGCGCTTTTGGATAATGGTACTCTGGCTTGGTGGGGAGGTGCTAATTACAGCGCGACTGACTTTGATGACGATGACGTCGCAATGGTTTATGTGCTTGAAGAGATGGTCTCTATTTATAGTAATATGTACACTTACGCTGTAATTCTGGCGGATGGCTCTGTTGTTACTTGGGGAGTATCTAACGAAGGTGGGAATAGTAGCGGCGTTAACTGGTAGCTTGATGCGTCAAGGCTAAATAGTTACTGCACCCTACATTGCACTCTACAGGGCTAATACACTAAAAAGTCAGTTGATGTTTTCAACTGACTTTTTATGGTTTTTTGACAGTATTAAGCAAGCTGAGCGCGATAGAGTCATCTATCTCCGTTCTAGCTCACGATGCGTGATTTCAGTGGGGATAAGCGCCTGCATCCATGTCGGCGATGATTTGTTCACTCTGCTCTGAAACCTGCACGTTGAAGTCGTACGAGTATATGTGGCTAGGGCAGTTTTAGATTTCGTCCTTTACTGGTATTAAGTGCATCTTAAACATGAGTGCTAAGCTATTACGAGTAGGCATCCGATAGGGAACACTTGATAAACAGCTTCTATTATCGAATGGGTTTGATTTACAAGATTAGTGCGATGCGAGTGTTAACAATTGCGGCAAGAACGTGTTATTTCGCTTGGCTATCTCTACCTGCTCGGCTAAAATCTGCTGCAATATTTCATGGCTAGTGAGGGGGTTAGCCAGCACGACACGAAACACTACAGATTTAATTTTTAGTCTACTGGTCACTTCGGGATTAATACGGGTACGAGACACAAATGAGGTGCCTTGTTCTCGTTGACGTTTTTGGACAAACTTAGTCAGGCCATCGAGTAAGCGATTAAATTCGATTAGCTTCTCAATATTGCCGCTCTCTCGTGCCTCTTGCATTGCCAGTTGTACCGATTGTGGCACATAACGATAAGTAAGCAGGCAGAGTTCAGGCTCTGATACCAGTTGAAAATGGGCATGTTGCTGGATAAGTCCGGCAAAATAACGCGCCTTTTCCATGCTGTTATTGATTAAAATTTCATAACCATCTCGGCCGATGACTTGTAGACAGGCATGCACTAGCATAGCCATGCCTGAACGGGAACCTTCGAGGGTCTGACTGCCTAGGTCTTTAGAGCCTTTACGTAATATATACTCAGCGTGGTGCTTAATGGCATTGGCGAAGGCCGGATCTTTGAAGAGCACCATTCCCGCACCCATGGGCACATACATTTGTTTGTGGGCGTCAATTGTGACTGAGTCCGCACGCTCTATGCCTTTAAGTAGGTGGCGGTATTTGTTTGATAATAGCGAGGCACCGCCCCAAGCTGCATCGACATGGAAATGACACTCAAGCTCTGCGGCCAACGTGGCAAGTTCATCTAGAGGGTCAATATTGCCTGTTTCTGTGGTGCCTGCAACGCCGACGACAGCCATCACCTTGATGTTGTTATACTCAAGCTGTTTGGCCATAGTGCGCATTTTATCCACATCGACCTTGTTATTACTCGATGTGGGGATTTTAATGATATTTTCACGGCCTATCCCCAATAGATCGGCTGTTTTCTCTAATGAGTAGTGACCGGTCTCTGAGATTAAAATGGCAAGATTATCATAGCCATAATGACGTAGACCTTTTATTAAACCTTGAGCTGAAACGCCCTTGAAATCACCGTCGGCCTTGAGCAACTGATTGCGGGCTATCCAAAGTGCCGTGATATTGGCGACCGTGCCGCCTGAGCAAAACGCCCCGAGGGAGTTATTGGCGCTGTGCATCCAGCTTTTATAAAAGTCATTATCTTCACTGTAGATCAGGTGATGCATCATGCCTAAGACTTGACGTTCCAGTGGCGTGAAGGCCTTAGAGGTCTCAATTTTTACCAGATTCTGATTAAGGCCCACCATCATTTTAGACAACGGCAAAATAAAGTAGGGCAGAGCCGAGGTCATGTGACCGATAAAGCTTGGTGATGATGTATGAACTGAGTGAGCCACTAAAGTCTTCATCATCTCATCGGCATAGTCTGAAACAAACTGAGGCGCGAAGGGGATTTGATGCTGCTGGAAATCGAGCTCTATTTCAGACAGAGGCTTCTCGATAGCCACCACACTTTCTTGCAGGAAGCCCATCAAGTTTTGCGATATGTTTTGTTCGATGACGCTTAATGTTGAATCAGGGGCTTCCGGTACGGTGAAGATGCGTAGTAATGCTTCTTCAGAAGCGGTGGCTCGTCTGGGTGTCATCGACATGGTTATCTCTTAGCTATCACGCTATTGAACAGGAACTGCTATTTGTTGCAGTTTTCTCAAAATGCTCACTTTACGTTATGCGCTTGGGTGCATCAAGTGGAAAAGTGAAAACGATAACGGTTGTTTGGCCTGAGTTATTTAAAGACGATAAACAGAGGGAACTCTATTTTATCGTCTTAGGGTATATAACGCTTTTATCTACATGGCATAGAGAGCGGCGATATTTTGTGAGGTCGTAAACAAATTATGTTTAGCATTGGCCAATGCTTGCTCCAGTGGCAGCGCCCTAGGAGTGATGGAGAATATGGCTGATATGCCATGTTCGAGTAGTATATTGGCATCGTCACTGACACAACCTGCTATGGCGATAACTGGAATACCTTGTGAGTTGGCAACGCGCGTGACGCCCATTGGGGTTTTACCGTGCAGGGTTTGGCTGTCGAGCTTGCCTTCTCCTGTGATCACAAGATCTGCCCCAGCTATTTTTTGGTCGAGCTTTACCGTTTCCATAACGATATCTATGCCAGGTTTGAGTGTGGCGTTTAGGAACGCCATGGCACCCAATCCCATTCCGCCAGCGGCACCGGCACCAGCGGTATTGCGCTTGTCTGCAATGTGAGTGTTATTGACTTGTTTGTCAGCCATCGTATTTATTGTATTAGCGATAATGTCGGCATATCGAGTTAAGGCAGTATCCAGACTGGTCACCATTTCTGGGGTTGCCCCTTTTTGTGGGCCAAAAATAGCCGATGCGCCTTTATCACCACACAAAGGGTTGTCTACGTCACAGGCAACGATAAATTCACAGCGCTGGATAAGGGGATGGATATCTTTCATGTCTATGCTGTGCAGCTCGTTTAATGCCGCGCCGCCCACATTCAGGGCATTGCCAGACTTATCGAGAAAATGAATGCCAAGAGCTTGTGCCATACCTGCGCCGCCATCGTTGGTGGCACTGCCCCCCAGACCGATTATGATGCATTTTATGCCACGGTTGAGCGCGTCACAGATAAGCTCGCCAGTGCCATAACTGGTGGTGATACACGGATTGCGTTTTTGGACAGGGACATGGTGTAGGCCGGAGGCCGATGCCATCTCTATGATGGCGGTTTTATTATTATCATCAATAAATTCATTACCTAAAATTCCATAGTGAGCACTGACTGGGGTTCCTAGGGGGCCAATAACGTCGAGTTTGATAATCGAGCCGTTAGTTGCATCGACCATTGACTGCACAGTGCCTTCACCGCCATCGGCAACCGGCAATTTAAGATACTCGGCATCGGGCAGGGCAGACTTAAAGCCACGTTCGATTTCGTTGGCTACTTCCAATGCACTCAGGCTCTCTTTGAATGAATCTGGAGCGATTACTATTTTCATATGGGTATCCTAAAAGCAGAGATCAGCGGCTGTGGTGGCAGCCACAGCCATTAAACTTGGGGCTTAGTGTTTAAAGCAGAATGAGACTTAAAATATACACTAAGGTCATTGCGGTAATGCCTTGAATTAACGTGGCCATGGTCTGAGCTTTATAAGCTTGTTTAACACTCATGCGACTAAATTGAGTGACCACCCAGAAGAAGCTGTCATTAGCATGAGAAACAGTCATTGCTCCGGCACCAATTGCCATTACTGTCAGTACTCGGCCCATCTCACTGGCAAGACCAATATCACCAAGCATAGGTGCGACCAAGGCAGAGGTGGCAACTAACGCCACTGTCGATGAGCCTTGAGCGGATTTAAGTGCTGCGGCGACAATAAATGGCATAAAGATGCCGATACCTAATGCAGAAAGAGAAGTGCCAAGGAAAGTGCCAATGTCAGTTGCCTTAAGCACAGCACCAAATGCACCACCTGCACCGGTGATCAATAGGATTGGGGCTGCAACCACGAGGCCCTGAGTGATACGCTCGCTGAACTCTTTAATTTTGCTAGTGCTTTTAAGTAGCAAAATAGACAACAACAGACCAATCATAAGGGCGTTTACAGGTTGACCGAGGAAGGCTAATACATCAAATAGCATTCCGTTTCCTATTGGGGCCGAGGGGAATTTAGCCACCGAGCCAAAACAGATAAGTAAAATAGGCACGAAAATAGGAGAAAATGCACGAGTTGGACTTGGCAGTGTACCGTAAACCTCTTTTAGCTTGTCAAAGTCTTCAACCTTGTTATTAAGCTCATCGGCACCTTCACCATCTGGCTCGACATTGGCAAAGCGATTAGCCCAAAGCGTACCAGCTAGGGCCGCGATGGCAGCAACAAATATACCGACAAAAATAACTAAACCTAGGTTAGACTCCAGCCCTAGGTTACCCGCCGCAGCAATAGGACCCGGTGTTGGTGGTACGAAGGTATGAGTGGCATACAGCCCCGTGGCTAATGCCACACTCATCGCCACACTCGAGACTTTCATACGATTAGCCATAGACTGTTTAAGCGAGTTAAGGATCACAAAACCTGAGTCACAAAATACCGGAATTGAGACCAAATAGCCGATAATCGACATGGTCAAAGTTGGAAAACGATTTCCCAGCACTTTGATGACGACATCAGCCATAGTGATGGCCGCGCCGCTCTTCTCTAATATGGTACCGATAATGGTACCTAATACGATAACCAAGCCAATGTAGCCTAAAATACCACCAAAGCCTGAGCTGATGGTTTTGGCTATATCTGCACTAGGTAGTCCATAGGCAAATGCGGTAATAAATGAGGCTAAAATTAGCGTCAGGAATGGGTGCAGTTTGAATTTTGAGGTGGCTATAACAATGAAAAATATCACTGCCAACAAGATCATTACTTGGCTCATAGGAATCCTTGTGTGGGTTTTAATCGTTACTTTTATGGGTGACCCAGACCGTTGGCTATTATTGATAACAATGGCTATAGGGTTTCAGGCTTAAGTTATTATCCTGTGGCGAGTACCATCAGGCATCGTGTCGAGTGACGAATCTATCGACTTTATTTGTGATGTTTTTGTGCGCGTGCACAATTTAGTCCCTTATTCTGATAAAACCCCACATTAATTATCTGATTTTAGGTCTGGATTTAGGAAGTGTTTAACTATCGGAGCGGTCGCAGTTAAGGGTGATGTTTTTACTGGAAATACCTTCACAGGCTAAATCTATCATATGATCGGAGGGTTGTGCTGGGGTGGTAAACTCGACCTGCCAGCCTTGTTGTCGGTAGAGTCGTGTGCCTGCAGCCGATGAATTAGGCTCTGGCCACACGTAGTCTATCACGAGTACTTTTTTTATTATTTTTCACATAATACTCACTTTAAATGGAGGGTGTTATACCTGTTCAAGGTTCAAACTAATGTTAGTGCTTACTCAGCACTTGCCCCAGATAAAGTTGCAGTAAACCGTCGAGTGCTTGAATATTGACCCCTGTTAGTTGTTGGATTTTATCGAGGCGATACCTTAAGGTGTTTCGATGAATAAATAGTGCATTGGCACACTGTTGAAGGTCACCAAAGTGTTGTAGGTAGGCGGCTAAGGTTTTCCTGAGTTGACCATTGTTATCCGCATCGATGAGTGCTTGATATGGCGTCGTCAGTTCATCTCCTCGCCAGTCTCCACGTAATCCGGACAAAAGTACCAGCAGTGAGAAATCTTCATAGAGATATTTGCTCTCATTGGGTCTGAGTTGCTGGCCTAATGCTAAAGTCTCTTTGGCTGTGAAGTAGGAGCGACTAATGTCGGCCGCATTAGGGAAGAAGTGCCCTAGGGCAATTTTAAGTCTGATGTTCATTTCGGCAGGTATGCGGGACAGGAGTATATCGATTCGCTGATTTTCCAAATATGGATCCCATTGATTACCGTCAAGAAAGGCAGGCTTTAAGATAACCAGTTCCGTCATGGATGTCATGGCGACTAAATTGCCACGAGAAGGGTTTTCGAGCAGGTTGAGCACTTTTTTCAATAATGAGTTGGCAGAGGTTTGCTCCTCATCACCTTGAACTTGAATCACGGCTGCGACTCTGGGAGCATTGATGTCTATGTTGAGCTGCTGTGCCCAGTCTTTGAGTTGAGGAGAAAATTCGTTGTCAGACTTTATCAGCTGCAGAATAAACTCCTCTTTTTGACGGTATTGCCATTGGGCGAGCTCTAAAGAGTTAGCCTGCTCGACAATCATCTCGGCGGTCATTTTTAATAACTCACCGTAATTCCTCAAGGTTTCAGGCTCTCCTGTGATGCCGATAACGCCTATGTTCTCACCTTTGTAGTGTAGAGGTAGGTTTATTCCGGCTTTGACTCCATGTAGATCGGCGGCGGTGGCTGAGTTTATCTCTACTGTGCGGTTTTGGCTTATTGCTAACAGTGCTCCCTCATGAGTGGAGCCAATACGATGGGGATCTCCCGACCCCAAAATCACACCTTTACCATTCATTACATTGATATTATGGCTAATGATTTTCATTGTGCGCTCAACAATCTGTTGGGCTAGGTTAGGATCTAAAAAATACACATTGAGTGTCTCAAAAGGTTTTTGTTAGCTTAAGGTATTTGGGTCAGGTTAACTATGATATACGGCATTATTAAATCAATATGATTCATTTACTGAGTGAATATTTATAAGGTTTGATATCCCCAAAAGGTCAACACTGAATATCCACCGATAACCCCGATAAGAGTAAGCATGTTTAACGCCTTTACTTTGGTATCAGTTGCCTGCACGGGTAAAGAGTAAACAAATAATAATGGGGCTAAAATTGGCACATAAGTTGGACATCTATCTGAAAATGAACTTACGGTCTTAGAGATTGGCATATGCACTCATAGGGATAAAATTTGGTCGCGTACCATCGACTAAAGTCCTGAGTATTACAAGGTTTGTGAGTCATGAGGTCTAAATATTGTGATAGCGGATCTACGTGAGGCAGCTTAAATGACATAAATAAAAATGCCAGTTCCAAATTAAATAGGATCTGGCATGTATATTTTTATCGGTAGTAAGGCACTAGATTTTTACCATTATTACAACCTATAACTGAGGCTTAGCATAATTAAATGAGCGTTGTAATCGTGGCTATTTGAACCTAAACTGACCACGTTCCAAATTTCATCTGGTGCAATATCATTGCCTGCATCATTATCTTGGTATTTCTCCATCTTATAATCTAAGCGAAGCGCCATTTTCTCGGTGGCTTGATACTGACCATAGACGTTGATATTATGAAATTTAGCATAGTAATCACCGTAATCACCGGTGACACCTTGAGTTACTTGAGTATTACTGTCTGAATTTGAGTATGTATAATCTACGCCTACACGTAATTTTTTCTCCATCAGATTGTAGTAACTCCAGCCAGCACCGATCACAT
>JBAHZX010000151.1:0-20457 GCA_037132815.1 Shewanella sp. | reverse complement strand
TGATAGTTTAATATCATTGGCACTTTTGATTGCCATGAAACGTGACAAAATATGTGGTTGGCCAAAATAGCCTAAGCCCCATGATAGAAGCGAAATTAATCCGATCACTGTGGTATTTTCACTGAAAAATGAAAGCATGGCCGGGTCGATATTATCTAGACTACTTTGGGTTTCAGGCTGACTGAAAATAGCAATAGGGACTATCAATAGGGCAATCAACATCAAACAGCCCTGAAAGAAGTCGGTCCAACTGACTGCAAAAAATCCACCGACAAAGGTGTATGCAACAATAATACTTGAGCCGATAATCAATGCTATTGTGTAATCTAGGCCGAAGACTTTCTCAAACAGTATTGCACCGCCTACCATGCCCGCTGAAGCATAGAAGGTGAAGAAGACGAGAATCGTAACCGCGGAGACCAATTTAAGTAAGCCCTTGCTGTCTTCAAAGCGTTTTTCGAAGAAGTCGGGTAGGGTAAGCGCATTGTCGGTAAATTCGGTATATATACGAAGACGCTTGGCGACGAAGAGCCAGTTTAACCAGGCTCCCAAAATCAGACCGATGCCGATCCATGCTTCACCTAGTCCACCTAAATAAACAGCACCAGGCAGACCCAGCAGTAGCCAGCCTGACATATCCGATGCGCCTACACTCAGTGCTGTGACGGCTGGGCCCATGCCTCTGCCCCCTAAAATATAGTCGTCAACTGAGTTCGTTGCTTTGTAGGCCCAAAGGCCGATCCCCATCATTAGGGTGAGGTAACCGATGAAAGTGATTAATATTGGTAATTCAATACCCATGCTTATGCCATTATTTTGAATGTGGCTAGACATGCTAGCAGATGTTGGACGTGGATCTCAATATTGATTAAAATGTGAAGTGGCTTAATGCTGTGGTGCTCTGTTGCCATCACCCAGTTTTATGACCTTAGATAAATATTTGTTGGATCTCATTCTTTATGTCACTGAGGTCAGCATTTTTTCAGTAACGAGTAATTTTTTGAGTCTTCTAAACTGGGTGCTTACAGGCTGCCCTTTAACATAAGGCTTGGTTAACTCACGCGATAGAAGCTCGCTTTTAGGGAGCGGCAAGAATTAACCATAAAAGAGTATGAGTTAATTGCTTGCCAAAACATGGTGAAGTTTATTTAGGATTTAACTCCACCAGAGCAGAGACTCGCTGCTGAGTTTTTTTAATCTGAGAGGATTTTACTGCTTCGATGATCATCTGATGATCCACAGGGGTTTGTTCCTTACTGTAGGCGCTGATCTGCAGTTGTGAAATGACCTTGTTCAGTTCAATGGATAGTTCGGCAATATTAGCCAGGCTCATTGAGTGAGAATATTGCTCACTGTAATGAGCTTGCAACGCCGTCAATACTTTTCCTGGGTGTTGTTGTTTACAAGCGGCTTTTAACGTTGAAAGGCTATTTTCTTGTTTGGCCGTTAGGACGGAAGAGGCTTGGTGTTGAATTTTCTCATCGTTTGTTTCTGTACCTGTTACGGTTTTGGCCATGGTTGGATCTGCCAAGTTATCCATGAGCTGTTTAACTTGATAGCGACTTTTTTTCCAGAGCAGGAGAGTTGCTAGCCAGAGTGTAGCAAAAATTAGACTTAGCCAAGGCCAGTAACCCAATGTATGACTAGCTGATAGCATATTTATTTGAGGTAAATTCACTTCGGCTACGTCACTGGCTATTACTGTAATGGTTCTGGCGGGAAGTTTCGCTTGTTCTTGGCGTTTGGTATGAGGGTTCCACCAAGGCACAGTGATGGCCGGTAAGGTGTATTCTCCAGCTTTGGTAGGGACTATGGCTAAGGTTTGAGTCAGCTGTGAAATCCTCTGTTTATTTCGTAAGAATGTCTTACGTACTGGCTTCTCTGGGTAGTGTTTTAGTCCTTCTTGGATTGGTATAAAAATCTCCGGCAAGCTAGTTTCATCCGTGTTTAATGCGAGTAAACTAATGGTACGGGTGATGGGGTTTCCTACCCGATATTCCTGGGCTTCATCAGGCCAATCTTCATTTAAATCAACCAGATCAGATACTAACCATTCACCGTGATATTCATTGGGAATGGGGTTAATGAGTATGATTGACTTTGCTGCTCTCGCTTCCATGGGACGGCTTTCATTGAAAGAGAATATGCCACCTTGACGAGAGCCTTGTACGAGGACATCACCAGAAAAACTTGTGCCATCTATGGTCAGCTCTCCGGGTTGATCGGCAATGATGCCGTAGGTGCGTTCAATGACTCGATAGCGGCGGCCATTGAAGATTTCTGTTGTATCAACATCTTCACCTAATTGCTTGATTTGTGCTCCATCTAAATTTGGGGCGCTTAGTAAGCCTCGCTGAAGTTCCACCGCTAAAAATAATTTCACGTTATAGGTGATAAGTTGCCCCACATAGGCTTCTTCAGTCGATAAGCTAGTACGTATAAAGAGACTCCTCATTTGCTGAGGTAGACTGCCTGTCGCGACGACACTCAGTTTGATTGCTATAGACTCGACTCCGTTTATACTCAAAGATGGGATAATAACAGTGCCCGCATGCTTTGGTGCCAAGAGGATTTTCCAACGAGTTTCCTTTCTAGAGTCAAAATTTACTATCCGGGTGCTACGACTGACACTGGTGCGTCCTATAACGAAGTCTTTGAGCAGGGCAGAAGTATCTAAATCCCTCGTTTTGATATCATCGTCGGCAATGATGGTCAGTACTAAATATTCCTTTTCGACGGCAGGATTTCTATCGACAGATGTTTCTAGCTGGCTGATGGCGAAAGTGGGAATGGAGAAAACTAGCGTGACTAAGGCTAGTAATAAACGTTTGGAAACTACCATTGCTGCTGTTCCTTAGAGTTAGCATTTTGTCTTGTACGCTTTTGATATTCGAGTTGCATCTTATTTCTCAGTAAAACTTGAGGGTCATCCACCAGAGCTCTTAGAGCCCGCTCCATCTCAGGAGGAAGCGCTTCTTGTCCTTCGTACATTTGAGCCGACTGTGCGTTTGACTGGTCACTTTCATCTGAGGTTTCACCGGCTGATTGTGCCTGTTGAGAATCAGCCTGCTCTTGTGTTTCTTGCTGCTCATTACTGCTGGTTTGCTCACTCTCTTGCTTATCTTCTTGAGCATTAGTTTGAGACTGTTGCTTGTCTGGATCGGCCTGCATGTCGGCATCGTTATCTTCTGAGCTTTGACTTTCTGAATTTTTTTCTTCAGGGCTCTGATCTCCAGATTCCTCATTATCAGAACCATTGTCCTGTTGTGAGTCATTCGATTGTGACTGCTCATCTTGTTCAGAATCTTGGTTTTTATCAGACTCACTTTTATCAGAGTCTTCTTGTTCCGACTTATCTTGGTCTGATTTATCTTGATCTGATTTATTTTTATCCTCGCTGTCTTGTTTCTGTTGTGCTAATTGTTTGGCAAGCGCGAGGTTATCCTTTGCAGCAGTTAACGTAGGGTCTTGTGCTAAAGAATCTTGATAACGTTCTATTGCCTCAGTATATTTATTTTGCTGCATCAAGCTGTTGCCTTGATTGTACAAACCCGTTGCCGATGTATCTTGTTCGAACAGTGACAGAGCATCATCATATTTTCCAGCCTTGTAAAGGGCACTGGCTTGCCATTGAGGCGATGCGAAGGATTCTGATGCCTGCTGATAATCTTCTACCTGATAGGCTTGCATCCCTTGTTGATCTTGGGTCTGCCAGAGATCATCCCAGCTCGATGCCTGAACCGGATTCGGGATATAGACGATAAAGAGTGCAATAACGGTAACTAACCCATGTCTAAAGCTGAGTAAAACAGGAAGTAGGAGTAAAAGGGCGATATAGGGGCCTGCATCTTGCCAGATCTCACCGTCGAGATCAGTTGCTTTAGTATTGCCGGTTGTTGACAGCCAACTCTGAATTAATTCGAGATCCTGACCATCACTTCTATAGGGAATGAGTACACCATCTGTAACCTGAACCAGCTCATTGAGTAGCGCGTAGTTCGTGTTTGCGACGACAACTTGGTCGGCATTATCCCTGAGCAGTTGTCCATCTGGAAGGCGAATGGGTGAGCCTTGCTCACTGCCAAAAGCCATGATGGCTAATCGATATTGGGTGTCTTTTAAGACGGCTTTTGCGGCATGCATTTGCCGAGTTGATACGCCGTCTGTAAGCAATAAAATGTCACCACGTATGTGCCCACCTTGAGCGAGTAAGTTTTTCCCCCGCGTTAACGCTGCCACTAAGTTGGAGCCCCGCACCGGCATGATATCTGGTGATAATGTGGGTAGTAGGTTGAGTAAAGTGGCTCTATCCCGCGTCAAGGGGCTGATGGTAAAGGCATCTCCAGCATAGGCAATGAGGCCTGTCTCGCCTTCTTTAAGCTCACCTATAAGGTCGATGGCTTTAAATTTGGCTTGTGACAGCCTATTGGGAGAAAGGTCGGTGGCGTACATAGACAAAGACATATCCATGACGATAACTCGGCCTTGAGCCGATTGGAAAACAGGCAGATCCAGCTTAGTGAAAGCAGGTCCTGACAAGGCAAACACGGCCACGAGCCAAGTTACTCCGAGATACCATAACTTGCTTGGTTTTATCTCTTTGGTTTGTGTGACTAATAGTGTGGCTAGATGGGGGGCAATATAACGATTCCATGTCGAGTTTTTTTGTTCACTGCGTCTCAGCAATAGAATGAGAAATATCAGGGGAATAAGAGCTAAAAACCACTCAGGGCGAAGAAAATGCATGTTTATCTGTCTCCTCGGCGGGCTGTTAGCCATTGCGCGGGTCGATTAAAGAAGGGGAGTTGAGATAGTGCCATTAAGATAGTGATCAACAAGGCGACAGCCAATGGCAAATAAAAGAGTTCCGATTGAGGTCGATAGCTGAGTTGATCTCGGCTAATGGGCTCAAGTTTATCGATCTCATGATAGATCTGTTCAAGATCCTGAGAGCTTCTGGCTCTGAAGTAAAGGCCGCCGGTGGTTTTTGCCAGAGAGCTGAGTTGTGCTTCATCGAGATCCACAGACGGGTTTACCCTTTCGGTACCGAAGATTGAGCGTCTATCCATAACATCTGCGCCGATGCCGATAGCATAGATTTTCACCCCTCGCTTGGCGGCGATAGCTGCGGCTTGCTCGGGAGAAATAGAACCTGAATTATTGGATCCGTCGGTGAGCAATACTAAAATTCGATTACTCTTGTCGACCATGTCGAAACGCTTAACCCCTAGGGCTATGGCTTCGCCTATTGCGGTTTGCTTACCAACTAAGCCAATTTGAGCTTCCTTTAGAAATTGAGCCACAGAGCGTCTATCTTGGGTTAGCGGGGCCTGTAAATAAGCATGATCTGCGAATAAAATAAGGCCTAGTTTGTCTCCCTTACGGCGCTCGATAAAGTCACTGACAACATGCTGTATCATGGTGAATCGGTTTACGGTTTGTCCATTGAACACCATGTCTTCAATTTGCATACTGCCAGAAAGATCTACCGCTATCATAAGATCACGGCCCTTACTTGGCAGATCTATAGCATCACCCATCCACAAAGGGCGAGCAACGGCAATCACTAATAGTATCCAGACTAGCCAGTATGCTTTACGGGAGTCTGCTTGTTGCCGAACGTGTTCAGCCCCATTTTCACCTATGCCAGGCAGATGAAGGTGGCCGCTGATTTTGACTTCCTGTTGCTGTTTTCTGAAGATGAGCGGCAGTGGTATGAGTAAGAGCAACCAGGCCCATGCGAGAGTTAGCATTGTGCATCCTTGTTGCTGGTACAAATAGTATGAGTATTGATTTTCAGTGGTAGGGCTTGCTTGAGCCAATCAGTGGCTAATACTTTGAGTTCATCGGCCTCTTTGGCCGTCAGTGCTTCCTTTTGGTAGCGCCTGTCTAGCAGGGGTTTAAGACGAGGATTCGAGGTGCTCACTTGCTGTGCCATCCACTGGTGCCAAGATTCGCCTTGAAGACCTGCAACTTGCTCCCTTGGGAGGTAACTCATGGCTGCGCGTTTGATCAAGGTATTTATCTGAACAGGGATATCGGCTGCTAGCTTATCATCAGATGTGTCCAATGACGCGACGGCCAATAAGACCTCGCGTTTTGGCGCCTTGTGGCGCCTTTCATTTTTGAGCTTGAACACAAGCGTGGTGACAGTGATCAATATCAGTATTAGCAGCAGCCAATAACCTGGGGCTATGGGCATGTTACTAATGACTTCGGGTGTGTGGATGTCTTTCAACGCGCTTAGGGCAGGATTGGCACTGTTTTCCATTATCTTAACGCTCCAAGTTGATCGTTAAGGGTCATGCCGGCATCTATTGTGCGTGTGTGAACATTTAATTTTTTCATCATATGAGTAAACTGTGATTGGGTATGAAGTTGTTTTTGCAGCCAAGTATCGTAGCCCGCTCGGTTGAGGGTCAGCTCCTTATTGCCATCTTTAACTGGCAGTTGGAACTGTTTGGGTAGGGCTAACTTGCCTTGTCTTAGGGGATCTGTGATTAAGAAGGCGCCCATATCACAATGGCGCTTTAGATCTGACAGAGGGGCAAGACACGATTCATCGAAATTACTGCCATCGCTAATTATCCAAATCAATGAACCTGGTTTAGCGATGCGTCTAAGTCTTTGACATGCACGGAACATATGCTCTGGCTCAGGCTGATGTGTGGTCAGTCGTGCCAGTTGCTGCTTATGAACTGACTCGATGGCAGAAATGAGCTGCAAGATGCCTTTTTGTCGACTTCGCGGTTTGAGTTCAATGTGCTCATCTTCTGTGGCGATCAATGCCCCTAATTTGTCGCTGTGCAGAATAGCACTCCAGCCCAAGGTGGTGGCTAGATGCGCAGCTTGTACTGATTGCAGCAATAAGCTAGAGCCAAAATAGAGGCTGTGACTGAGATCAAGCAAAATCAGTACTGGTCGTTCTCGTTCCTCGACAAAAAGCTTGGTATGAGTCTTACCCGTACGGGCTGTGACCCGCCAATCTATGGTTCTGACATCATCACCTGGCTGGTATTGCCGCACTTCGGCAAACTCCATGCCCCGTCCCTTAATTAGGCTAGCCCTATGCCCCGCAAGATTTGCACGGGCTTTAGAGCGTTTCTCGGGAAGCGCTCTGGCGATATTTTGGCATGCTAGCAGCTCTTTTTGATTCAGGTTTACCCCGTCAGAAAAAAGAGGAAAGACAATTTCAGACACTTAAGGCACCGCGACTTGAGACAAGATATGATCGATCACTCGGTCGCTAGTTACACCTTCAGCTTGGGCCTGATAACTCAGTAGTAATCTGTGTCTCAATACGTTTGGTACCACGGCTTGAATATCTTCTGGTGAGACAAAATCACGTTCCTGTAACCAGGCTCTGGCTCGAGCGCAGCGCTCTATTGCGAGTGTTGCTCGTGGACTGACCCCATACTCAAGCCAGTTGGCCAGTTCATCGCTGTAGCGCTGAGGCTGTCTGGTCGCCATCACTATGTCGACGATATAATGTTCTAATGGCTCGGCAAGATAGAGTTCTAGCGACTCTTCGCGAGCTTGGAAAATATCTTTCTGAATAATGGGTTCTACAGTGGGAGCGGCTTGCTTCAAGGCCTCCTTACGAGACATACGCATGATCTCAAATTCAGTTTCTGCATTGGGATAATCTAGATTGAGATGCATCAGAAAGCGATCGAGTTGTGCTTCAGGCAACGGATAAGTTCCCTCGTTCTCTAATGGGTTTTGCGTCGCCATCACCAAAAACAGTTCTGGTAATTTATAGCTATTTTTACCAACGGTAACTTGGCCTTCTCCCATCGCTTCCAATAGAGCTGATTGAACCTTAGCTGGGGCGCGGTTGATCTCATCGGCTAAGATAAGATTATGAAAAATGGGTCCAGCTTCAAATTCAAATGTAGCGGTCTGAGCACGATAAATATCGGTACCAGTTAAATCAGCGGGTAGTAAGTCTGGAGTAAACTGGATTCGGTGGAAGTCACCTTCTACGCCGTCACATAGAGCTTTTACTGCCCTGGTTTTCGCCAGACCCGGAGGCCCCTCAACAAGTAAATGTCCATCAGCGACTAGGGCTATTAATAAGTTTTCTGTTAGGACTGGTTGTCCCAAAATCACCTGATTTAGGTATTCGCGTAATGCGTGAAATCGACTCAAAGGCATGATGCTACTCGGTTTGTTTTTCATTAATTTGGGGATAGCCCCACGACATGGTAAAAATTATCACAGGGTTTGGCTAGTACCAATTTATTTTTTACATAAAAAATCACCTTTTAAGGTGCGACTCAGAGAGACGCTGCATTGTTTGTTTAACATATTTAAGCATTTACAATAGGTATTTATAGGACAAGATAAATCAAAATAAGGTTCATTAAACATTGTTAATAAACAGTTTTTTAAAATTTTTAAGTATAAAAACCAAACAAGTGTTTAAAATTTTCCTGTAAGAAGTTAGAATCAGATCACACTTTAATGGTCTGACCTGTTGTATGGGGGTACAGGTGGTCAGATTAAAAGCGGCAAGAAAATAACAGCGTTAACAGCTAAATATCGGCTAGACGTATTAGAAGAGGACGGCAAATGAGTCACAGACAACAGGTAACGAATGCTAAGGGTGATCGTATTGCGATAGTAACGGGTTTACGAACACCTTTTGCTAAACAAGCTACGGCGTTTCATGGTGTTTCGGCACTGGAGATGGGCAAGATGGTCGTTAATGAGATGCTGTCTCGTTCACAGCTAGATCCCAAGGAGATAGAACAACTTGTGTATGGACAGGTTGTTCAGATGCCAGCGGCGCCAAATATTGCTCGAGAGATTGTGTTGGGTACAGGCATGAACGTCAGCACCGATGCTTATAGTGTTAGTCGGGCTTGTGCGACCAGCTTTCAGTCTACGGTGAATGTGGCCGAGTCCATTATGACGGGTAATATCGACATAGGTATTGCTGGTGGTGCGGACTCTTCTTCGGTTCTACCTATAGGTGTATCGAAGAAACTGGCTCATGCATTAGTCGATCTAAATAAAGCGCGCTCTATTAGTCAGAAATTTAAGATCTTCAGACGTTTAGGGATAAAGGATTTGTTACCCGTCCCGCCCGCTGTCACCGAGTATTCTACCGGTATTTCTATGGGCCAAACAGCAGAACAGATGGCGAAGACCTATAATATTAGCCGTGCGGATCAAGATGCCTTAGCACACCGCTCGCATACACTTGCAACAGCAACTTGGAATGCGGGTCACCTTAGGGATGAGGTCATGGCGGCTCATATTCCTCCCTATAAGAGTTTTATCGACCGTGATAATAATATTCGTGAAAATTCTACCCTGGAATCTTATGCCAAGCTAAGGCCAGCGTTTGATCGTAAGCATGGCACCGTTACTGCTGCAACCAGTACGCCGTTAACCGATGGGGCTTCGGCGGTGTTAATGATGAGTGAGAGTCGTGCTAAAGCACTTGGCTATGATCCAATAGGTTACATTAAGAGTTATGCATTTAGTGCCATCGATGTGTGGCAAGACTTGCTAATGGGTCCTTCTTATGCGACGCCTATCGCATTGCAGCGAGCGGGGATGGAGCTCGAAGATTTGACGCTTATCGAGATGCATGAAGCTTTTGCCGCACAAACACTTGCCAATATGCAGATGTTTGCTTCGAAAAAATTTGCCGCTGAGAAACTCGGCAGAAACCGAGCAATAGGTGAAATAGATATGAGTAAGTTTAATGTGTTAGGTGGCTCACTGGCTTATGGCCATCCTTTTGCCGCAACAGGCACTCGATTAATCACCCAAATCTGTCGTGAGCTAAAACGCCGAGGCGGTGGTACTGGACTCGCCACAGCCTGTGCCGCAGGTGGTTTAGGTGCAGCAATGATAGTAGAAGTGGAGTAACACTCATGGAAAAGACATTTAATTTAGCTCGCCGTGAAGATGGCATAGCCGTACTGACTATTGATGTACCCGGCGAAACTATGAATACCCTGCGCATTGAGTTTGGCCCTGAGATCACAGAAGTCTTAGCAGAAATTAAAGCTGATACCAGTATTAAGGGTTTAGTGATTGCTTCTGCAAAGAAAGATTGCTTTGTTGCCGGAGCAGATATTTCCATGTTGGATGCTTGTACCTCGGTAGAAGATGCTAAGGCTCTGTCACAGCAAGGGCATATTGTATTTAATGAGCTTGAAGCCCTATCTATCCCCGTTGTTGCGGCGATAGATGGAGTGTGTCTGGGCGGTGGTTTGGAGCTGGCATTGGCCTGTGATCAAAGAGTGTGTAGTCAAAATGAAAAAACCATGATGGGCGTGCCTGAGGTTCAGCTTGGTCTGCTACCTGGTGGCGGTGGAACCCAAAGGTTACCTCGATTAGTTGGCATCACGACGGCGTTAGATATGATGCTAACGGGTAAACAGATCCGTCCCAAGCAAGCGTTGAAGATGGGGCTAGTGGATGATGTTGTCCCCGAGTCGATATTGTTAGCTACCGCCGTTAAAATGGCGCTGAAAGGTAAACGTTCGCTTAAGAAGGTGAATAAGTCTCTGCTGAACAAGTTGCTTGAAGGCACTGCTGTTGGCCGAAATATTATCTTTGACCAAGCGACTAAGCAAGTGCAACAGAAGACTCAAGGTAATTATCCAGCGCCAGCTAAAATTATCGACTGTGTGCGTCAAGGTATGGCTAAGGGGAAAATCAAGGGATTCGAAGTCGAAGCCAGTCATTTCGCCGAATTGGTGATGTCAAAAGAGTCGGCGGCATTAAGAAGCATCTTCTTTGCCACGACCGAGATGAAGAAAGAGACCGGTGCTGGTGATATCAAGCCGCGTAAAGTCAATAAAGTGATGGTACTCGGAGGTGGTTTAATGGGCGGTGGTATCGCGTCTGTGACAACCACTAAAGCTAAGATCCCAGCACGAGTGAAAGATATCAGTGAACAGGGTCTTAGCAATGCGCTCTCCTATGCCTATAAGCTTCTCGATAAAGGGGTAAAGCGTCGCCATATGACACCATCGGCTAGAGACAATATTATGTCGCTGATGACCACTACCACAGAGTATAACGGCATCAAAGATGCTGATATTGTGATTGAAGCCGTATTTGAAGACTTGAACCTTAAGCATCAGATGGTCAAAGATGTTGAACGTGAGTGTGGCGAGAATACCATTTTTGCTTCAAATACCTCCTCATTACCTATCTCACAGATTGCCGAGGCGGCTACACGCCCTGAAAATATCATTGGTCTGCATTATTTCTCTCCCGTTGAGAAGATGCCTCTGGTTGAAGTTATCGCTCATAAAGCAACCTCGCCTGAAACCATTGCAACCACGGTAGCTTTTGCTCGAAAGCAAGGTAAAACACCGATTGTTGTACAAGATGGTGCTGGCTTCTACGTGAATCGAATTTTAGCACTTTACATGAACGAAGCAGCGCAATTGTTGCTCGAAGGTCAGAGTGTTGAACATTTAGATAACGCACTGGTTAAGTTTGGTTTTCCTGTTGGTCCTATGACGCTGCTTGATGAAGTTGGTATCGATGTTGGCGCGAAAATTTCTCCGATATTGGAAACTGAGTTGGGTGAGCGTTTTAAGGCTCCTGCGGCTTTCGATAAGTTGCTCAATGATGATAGGAAAGGTCGTAAGAATGGTAAAGGTTTCTATTTGTATGGTGGCAAAGGTAAGAAGAAAGCTAAGCAGGTCGATGAGAGTGTCTACCAAGTCCTTGGGTTAAAACCTGGGGTCAATGGAGAGCTTTCAGAAGTTGCACAGCGATGCGTGGTTCAAATGCTTAATGAGGCAGTTCGTTGCCTAGAAGAGGGCATTATCGCCTCTCCACGCGATGGTGATATTGGTGCTATTTTCGGTATTGGCTTCCCGCCATTCTTGGGGGGACCATTCCATTATGTTGATACGCTGGGGGCGGACGTTTTAGTTGCCACACTTGAGGCATACCAAGCTAAGCATGGCAATAGATTTGCACCCTGTGATCGATTAAAGGAGATGGCGGCAAGTCATCAGCGTTTCTTCAATTAAGCTGGGCTTGAGCTAACTAGGTTCGAGTAGTTTAACCTAAATGGACTCTTTACATTTAATGCGTGTAGCGGAAATCACGGGGGGTAAGTTCTCCGTGATTTCTTATCCAATACATGGCGTTTTGGTGGCATTTACATTATGTTTTCAGGTTAATGTGGATCAATGTAAGCGACTTATTTTAAATGATTTGTTTAAAGCGATTAGTCGTTGAACTTATTTGCTTGAAGCTTAAATTTGCGTAGATCTGTGATCATATTATCCGAGCTTAGGCGCTTCTCATGTTTGTGATTATCGCCCGTGGTAAAGAGCACTAATCGGTCACAGAGTTTGTTACGCATTCTCTGCATCATAAACTTGATCACATCGGAGCGAGTCAGCTTATCAATCTCTTTCACAACTAACTCTCGTTGATTAAAGTTATAATCCTTATTGCCTATGCTAGACCAATAGCGCTGGCCTCGCGTCTTTAGGCTAGCATCATGTTCCATCATTTGGTTGATAAGCCCTTGTTTAGTCTGCTCCCATTGTTGATTCGTGATCTGCATAACCGCGTAGTTAAAATCGGCAATAAATTCATCAATGGCTTCTAAGAGTTGCAAAGGGCTAGAGGTTGGTGATTGGATATAAAATATGATCCCAGGATAACGATTCAGTGGTAAGTAACCTGTGCCCACCATATAACCCAGCTGTCTCTTGGTTCTGAGTTCATAAAAGAAAGTTGAAGACATGGTGTGGTTGAGTAAACTGAACAGCGCCATAGTCTCAGGATTCGATTGAGAAGCTTGGTAGTAGATGATGATGCTACTGTCTTGGTGAGATGCGGTGATTTCACGGAGAACCGTCCCCTTACCCGATAGGTTAACCAGTTCACGACTAGACTCTTTACTGGGCGATGAGACCAAAGAGAGGATATGATCTAATTGTTTGCCTAATGCCTTAACCTCTTCGACTAACCAATCTCCGTAGACTAAGCCTTCTAGATGAATTTTCTCATAGAACTCTCTAACGTGTTCATGTAGATCTTCTAAGGTTATTTCCTCTAACTCTTCAGCCATGCGTGATGGTTCATAACTGTGTTTTTGAAGGGTCACCGCCAAACTGATAAAAATTTGTGAGATAGGTTTAGCTTTGCTCTGATTATACCAATTTCTCAAAATCTGCCGTTTGATTGAATTAAATCGATTTTGAGTAAAATTACGTTCTCTGGCTTTATTGATTAATAGTGATAATAAGGCTTCTTGCTTACCGGTAAAACCGGTCAAATGTAAGGTGATGCCACCTTGATGAGGATAGATATTGTAACTTAAGCCAGCGACTTCTGCTTGATAGGTGTACTCAACTAGATAGTCGAGTAACATCTCGACATAGAGTCTGGTTAGCGCAGCATTCTTGGGAGTGGATGCCGCATGTTCAGAATCAAGAGAGAGGTACATATGGCCCTTAGGGACATTAAACTCATCATCCTTACGGTGCCAGATCCGATAACCTTCTTCTTGGGAGACGATAATAGGGGTCTTAGTTTGACTCTTTTCGGGACGGGGAATTGAATCTGAAATAATAAATGGATTGGCAGTTGGTAGCTTAAGCTCAGGCCTCACCTTAATATAACGCCAAGATTTGATCCTCGATTCTGTAATGGGCTTTATTTGATAAGGGGTGTGGTACCAGGCGGCTTGTTGCTGTGTATCTAATTCAGGTGCAATAATCTGAATACGCATATTCGATGGCGTCATCTGTTGCAGCAAGCTTAACGTTTTGCTGACGTTTAAGCCGTCCATCTTATAATCACCATAAATCCAATCTTCTACATCATAATGGTGCATATTGAGGCTGAGACGACTGGCTAAGTCTAATGTACGAATCTGTTCTTGATATCTAAATGCTAAGTTAAGTAGATTTGACCGCTCTTGATAGCGCCAGTCTGCTAAACCTTGGGTTTTAATAAGCTCGATATATTCAAAAGTGCAGCCAATAACGCTATCTAAGTGGGTGAGTCCTTTTTCCGTAAGCTGGATACTAATATTGTAATCTTTAAAGTTATAGCCGTTTACTCCACCACCGGCAGATAGGTTGATAGCAAAGCCTTGCTCTTTTAAGTAGGACAGCAGACTGCCATTCCCTTCGTAACCCAGTAAGTGGCTGATAAAGGTCAGTGGCTTATGTTTATAAAAAGAGTCTATGGCAGGTAAGCTGAACGTAATAGCAACCCTTTTTTGTACCTTTAGCGGGATGATATGCAGTTGGGATGCCAGTTGATCTTGCCGATAAATAGGCACTGCTGGATAGTGTTTTTTGAGTTGGTTATTATTTGTTTTACAGAAATATTGCTCTGCCAGTAACTTAATTTCATCTAGTGTCCTAGGAGCAACCAGACATAGAGTCATAATATTTGCACTGTAATGGTGGTTATAAAATTCGACCAGCTCCTCTCGCAGGATGGTTTCTTTTCCGGCGAGCGTTTTCAAATTACCCACTGAAAACTTTGAGAAAGGATGCTCTGGATTGACCGTCTCTTTTTGTACTTGATAGGTTCGGCGAATGTCATCCTTTAGTTTTAAGCTAAATTCAGATTCTATGGCATGTCGTTCACGATCGACAAGTTCTTCATTGAATAAGGGAGCGATAAAAAATTGGCTGAATCGATCTAACGCTTCTTCGAAAACATCAGTATTAATACTGAAGAAAAAATTCGTGTGTTCTGTCCCCGTCCAAGCATTATTGTTACCGCCATGCTGATTGATAAATGCGTGATATTCGCCTGAGTCAGGAAATTTTTGTGTGCCTAAAAAAAGCATATGTTCGAGAAAGTGTGCCATGCCAGGTCGCTCAATAGGATCATCGAAGTGACCCACATTGACCACCATAGATGCAGCGGCTTGGCTTGCCTTCATATCTTCAACTAAGAGTACGGAAAGACCATTATCGAGTACTAAATGCTGATAATGACGGAGATCATTGGGACTTTTGATGATTTGTAAGGATTCTGACAAGTAGAAGGCTCCGTCTGATTTACCAATAGGCTTATTTACACCGTTTACGATGAGGTATCATATAAAAATATTCATTTTTTGATCGGAAATATAAAGCGAATAATACATATTGGTCTCCTTATCCAGCTTTAGCAAGTCTCTATATGGCTAAATATTATTCATCTGTAGTCTCATATCTGAGAGATATATAGATCTTAAGTCTATTCGACTAATTAATAACTTAAAATAGGGTATGTGCCGATGACTTTTGCAGCTACAATTGGCATATTATAATGAAAAAAAATGAGTAGCGAGAGTAGTATGCAGCTATTTTTAATGCGTCATGGTGAAGCGAGCTACCAAGCTCACTCAGATAGAGAGCGGATATTGACCGATACTGGGCGGTATCACACCTCTGTAATGAGTAATTGGCTAGCTAAATTGGTGCTTGAGTTTGATCTGGTGCTTGTCAGCCCCTATTTGAGAGCGCAGCAGAGTTGGCAGGAAGTCAGTAAACACTTTCCTGAGGCCAGAAAGTGGCTCGTTCTTGATGAATTGGTACCATCGGGACATCCCAGTACTGCCGTGGAACTCACCTTGGCCTACGCCGAGCAATGTAACGCCGACAAAGTGTTAGTGATAGCTCATATGCCCTTGTTGGGCTATATGGTGAGTGAACTGGTTGCGGGTATCGAACCTCCCTTGTTTGCAACGTCTGGAGTGGCATTGATAGACAAACATAGCGAGTGTGCGAATTTGGTATGGCAACATGCGCCCCACACAATCAGTTAAATGCCATTAGTTATCTTCTATATGGCACATCACCAATATCGATAAGTACAAGTAAGGCTGCATCACCTCCCCATTCTTTAGGTGCCTTATGAAAGGCCATCACATGTGGATGCTGGGCCAGCCACATGGGTATATTTTGTTTCAGTATACCGGTGCCGTGGCCATGCATGACACTGCAACAATGACTCTGCTGTTTAATACAAGCTTGAATGAGAGCTGCAAGTTCAAGTTTCGCTTCTGATTGACGCATACCATGCAGATCTAAGAGTAGATCAGGCTGATAATCACCGCGACGGAGTCGTTTCAGTTCGAAGCTATCAATATCATCTCGTGACCAACGCATCGGGCCTTCACTGGGCAGGTGAGGCTGATAGGTATCAGAAAAATAACTGTCAGCATGGAGTTGCTGAGTTTTCTCTTCGATCACTTTCTTATCTTTCTGTTCAGTTCTGAAGTGACGCTTATCTTGCTTAAAAGGTTTGATCCCTTTGGTCATCGATGAAAATAGGTTGTGATCATCAGAGGTGTCTTTATTTTTCATGTGTCTATTTTTAAACCTTAAAATCGTTTGAAGCCGCTATTTTATACCTTAAATTCAGTCACTTTTAAACCCACCCTATGGGAGAGCCTGAGCGAATCTATTTCTGTGTTGCACTCTTTTAAAAGAAGTGGTTTATAAGAGAACCCCCATTATTTCAACAATGCGCCTTGAATTAGATCCGCTCAGTTTACTCTGAAACCTGCACTTTGAAGTAGAACGGGAATAAACCAATATAAAAGCTCAATCATACTGCTATTTTATTGAATCCGATGCCTTATGAATAGAGTTCAGTTACAATGAAACAGAATTATTATGCAGGAGTGAGTTTTGGATAAGATTTTTGTTGATGAAGCCGTAACTGAGCTGTGTACCATAGGGGATATGTTACGTTGGGGCGTGAGCCGTTTTAATGATGCCAATATCTATTATGGTCACGGCACAGATAACGCCTGGGATGAAGCCATAGCCTTAGTTTTTCATGCTCTGCATCTGCCTGAAGAGATAGGTCAGCAAGTGATCCATTCTAATCTTACCAGCAGTGAGAAACATAAAATTGTTGAGCTTATTATTCGACGTGTAAAAGAACGTCTGCCGGTGCCTTATTTGACTAACAAAGCCAAATTTGCAGGGCTTGAATTTTTTGTCGATAAACGTGTGCTGGTGCCACGCTCTCCGATTGCAGAAATGATTGCCAATCGTTTTAGTCCTTGGCTCTATAATAAGCCCGTTAACCGCGTACTGGACCTATGCACAGGCAGTGCTTGTATCGCTATTGCATGTGCCTATGAGTTCGAAGAGGCTGAAGTAGATGCACTAGATATCAGTGCAGATGCCCTCGATGTCGCGCAAATTAATATAGAGAATCTAGATGTTATGGATAGGGTATTTCCTATCGAATCCGATATCTTTTCTGCGATATCTAAGGGGCCGCATTATGATCTTATCGTGTCTAACCCACCTTATGTAGACGCCGAAGATATCGGTGATATGCCCGATGAATATCAACACGAGCCAGAGATTGGTCTAGCATCGGGACGTGACGGATTAGACTTAACAAAACGTATTCTAGCCAATGCTGCCGACTATATGACTGAAGATGGTTTATTGGTCGTTGAAGTGGGTAATTCTATGGTTCATCTGGTGGAGCAGTTTCCTGATGTGCCGTTCACTTGGGTGACGTTTGAACATGGTGGTGACGGTGTATTTGTGTTGACCCGTGATCAGCTAGCTGAAAATGAGTCACTTTTCGCTATTTTTAAAGACAGCGAATAATACCCACTTATAATATCTCAATGGTACTGATGATCAAAAAGGCCAATGCATAAGTTAGTCTTTATTTAAGCTTGTTACTTGCCGCTCATTTAAGCTAACCTCAGCCTGAGGATAAATTCAGAATGCTTTTAAAATTAGTCAGAGGTTAATAGATCGGATGTCGGGAAACAGTATTGGACAAAATTTTGTGGTGACAACATTTGGTGAGAGCCATGGTGTCGCATTAGGTTGTATTATCGATGGCGTTCCACCGGGACTCGAACTCAATGAAGCAGATATGCAGCATGATCTTGATCGACGTCGCCCAGGGACTTCTCGTTACACTACAGCAAGACGCGAGGCTGATGAGGTTCGTATCTTATCTGGCGTATTCGAGGGTAAAACCACAGGAACCTCGATCGGTTTGATGATTGAAAATACCGATCAACGTAGTAAAGATTACTCCAATATTAAAGATCTGTTTCGTCCAGGACATGCCGATTATACTTACCAGCAGAAGTACGGTTTACGTGATTATCGCGGTGGCGGACGAGCATCGGCACGGGAAACCGCCATGCGTGTTGCGGCTGGCGCCGTGGCTAAAAAGTACCTAAAACAAGTTCATGGAATTGAGATCAAGGGTTACTTGTCTCAGCTTGGACCCATCAAGGCCGAAACAATAGATGTAAACCAGATTGAACAAAATGCTTTTTTCTTTCCCGATGCATCAAAACTTGAAGCACTCGATAAGTACATGCGAGATTTGAAGAAAAGTGGCGACTCCATTGGTGCTAAAGTATCTGTAGTTGCAACAGGAGTCCCTGTTGGTTTAGGTGAGCCAGTATTTGATAGACTTGATGCTGAAATTGCCCATGCATTAATGGGAATTAACGCGGTTAAAGGTGTCGAGATTGGTGATGGTTTTGAAGTGGTAAATCAAAAAGGCTCGGAGCATAGAGATCTAATGTCTCCCGAAGGCTTTGCTTCAAATCATGCTGGTGGGATTTTAGGCGGGATTTCATCAGGTCAACCCATAGTGGCCCATATTGCCATGAAGCCGACGTCGAGCATTAGCATTCCGGGTGAAAGCATAAATGCTCAAGGTGAGACAGCCGAAGTTATCACTAAAGGCCGCCATGACCCTTGTGTAGGCATCCGCGCCGTTCCAATAGCCGAGGCCATGCTTGCCATCGTCTTGATGGATCATCTGCTTAGACATAGGGCGCAAAACATGGATGTGCACAGTAGTACACCGCAGATTGGTATGCGTTAATTAAGATAGATGTGTGCTGAATGAATCGTAGGCACCTCTTTAGATTTGGTAATTAAAAGTCGGCCCCAATCCGATTTTTATTTTTTCATATAAGCTTTTAATTTGTAAGTAAATAGTTATTAAGCAGGTACCTATAAGGTACCTGAGATTCTTATTTTTTGGAGTTATTTACTCGCTCTTGAATATACTCACCTAGCTAGACAAAAATCGATCTTTTGTGATGGACAATTTTATTTTAAATCTGCTATCACTGACACTGTTTTTACATACAGTATCATTAGCATTCCTCCTTTCCACAAGTGTGTGCATCCTTTCCTGCGGACTTTTTGTGAGCTATTGTTTTAGCATACTGATATTTTGAGTAAAAGATGATAATGTGGTTTTTATCAAATGCGGGATAAGAGGAAAAATGCCTTGTTTAAACAAGGCATTTTTCCTCTTAATAAGCTGTTAGCTTTCAAAGGAGAAGGCATGTCACCTGAAAGTATATCAATATGGACAATGTTTGCTGCTTGGGCTGGAGCCATAGCAACACTTTCTGCTGTTATAGTTGCTTTATACTTGCCTAGATATCAACTAAGAAAAGCTAACGAGAACGCAGAAAAAAATGCTTGTAAACTTATTTCAGTTCAATTGTTGATCGTGCAAGATGATATTACGATTCATCTAAATTCATTAAAGGCTAATGCATTTTATGACAGTCCTTTTAAAAATATTTCTTATCTAACGACTGATATAATATCGGCAATTGATAATAGTAAATTAGAATCGCTATATAGGTTCATGCACCATGTTGATAAAACTAACGGTGTATGGAGAAATGCTTTTAATTTAATTAATGACCACCAAAACCCAAAATTTAGAATGTATCAAATGGCTTACAGTGATGGAGTAAACTCTTTAAAAACAAAAGTTAAAGAGTTAATTGTAACTTTTGAAAGCTAACAAGTTGCTTAAACGGACACGTACAGTTTGCTCGCGCTTCGCGCAGTTTAGCAAACGTGTCCTTAGCCGCTTAGCAAGGCGTTATATGGCACCACTAACTCAAGTTAAACTTTATTTGTAAAATAGGTGTTCATCAATTGGTTTGGTTTTTTTTTCTTGTGTTTTCGCCAGATCGTTTAGGTAATTATCGCTAATAGGCTTTACGCTTTTTAAAAGACTTTGCGGTAAAGCCATTATCTTGTTTTAGCTTTAGTGTTTGGCTCAAATTCAACTTTGGTGGGTAGTGGTGCTAGGTGTTTGTGTATTTTCCTATTACCCCTCAAGCATGGTAATGTGTGGTTAATTAAGTGGTTGCCAGTGAAAGCGCATATAACAAGCAAATCAACAAGGACAAAAAACAGTTTGCTGTTTTCGTCCCTCAACATTTTAGCAAACAATTTTTTGCCTGTTATTAGGGCGTTATATGGCACCACTAGCTCAAGTGAAACTTTATTTGTAAAAGAGGTGTTCATCAGTTTTTTTGTATTTGTTTCTTGTGTTTTCGCCTGAGCAGTTTGGTTAAAGTCGCTAATAGGCTTTACGCTATTTAAAAGACTTTGCGGTAAAGCCATTATCTTGTTTTAGCTTTGGTGTTTGGCTCAAATTCAACGTTGGTGGGTAGTGGTGCAG
>JBAHZX010000147.1:0-46220 GCA_037132815.1 Shewanella sp. | reverse complement strand
AATATTGAAAAGTAAAACTAAATATTGGCTCAAGTGTTTCTAGCAAACATAACTACACCGAACATAAAGCCATACTCTATCTAATGTGTTTATCGGGAGTGCTCTTGGTCTGTAACACCACATCTTTTTCTATATAATCTTGCATAAAATCCCGTAAGCATTTGGCCTTGGCACTTAAAAGCCTGCCACTAGGCCACACAGCGTATAGCTCTCGCTTGGGGCCTGACCAATCTTTAAGTACCTGCACTAGATTGCCATCATGCAAATCTTGGTACACTTCGCTGATAGGTAACAAAGCAATACCAATGCCATCACAAGCCCACTGACTGGCCATCTTAATGTCATTAACAAAAGTATTGATACTAGGTGTTAGCTCCACCTGATGCCTTGTTATTCTATGGGTCAGTGTCCATACGGGAATACTATTTACCCCAATAATTCTATGATGAGAAAGTTCATTCAAATGAACTGGTGCTACATGATTGTTCAGATAATCTTTCGAAGCAATCAGCACTGTTGGTATGAAACCCAGTCCCTTTTGGTATAGTGAAGAGTCTTTTTGGGGCCCGATCCGCAAAGCTATATCAGCTTGAGCAGCCAATATATCTTGATTGGCGTTACTCAAACTGAGATTCAGTTGAATATCGGGATAAGACTTAATAAACGATGACCACATGGGCTGCAGTAATCCGGTGGATATATTACTCGGTGCCAACACTTTCAGTTTGCCACTGAGCGATTGCAGATCTGCTGAAAGAGTACGTTGTGTGTCTTCAAAAGTCTGTACCAACTCATAAAACGCTTGGTAATACACCTGCCCCTCTGCCGTCAAATCAAACTGACGAGCAGATCTATGTATCAACTTACAACCGATAGAAGCTTCAAGTTTTTGTAAGCGACGGGTCACTGTTGCAGTGGGCAGATGCAACTGCTTCGCCGCGGTAGCTAATCCTCGCGACTGAACGATATGAATATAGAGTGCTATATCATCTAGCATGATTTCATAAATGGAATTTACAATTGAATTATTATGTATATTTATAATAAACGAAATCATATAAGCTCGTCTAGCTTTACTAAGTTTACGTCTTATAAACTAAAGGCTCAAATTAACACACACCTATTCACTAAATGGGCGTCATTACTTAGCAATCTAGAAATTAGCAGTCAATTTGAGGGTAATATGGATCAATTATGGATAAATGCAAGTTTGGTCACAGAAGCAGCTCGAGATACAGACGAAGTCAGGCTGGCACTGCACACATTGGCAAATTCAACGGTCAAGGAAATTGGCTGTATAAAATTTGAAGTCCTACAGCATCAAGACAATCCGTCTCGCTTTACCCTGTGGGAGCACTGGGTAGACACTGATGCACTCAACGCACACTTTAAGGCCGAGCATACACAAGCTTATCTTGATCGTAATCTGACAAAGGTGATTAACATCGAAAAATTAACCAAAATAAATAACGAGGGAACATGAAGCAACGCATTGTATTTGCTATATTAATGTCATTCGTACTGTCTCTACTGATGACTCTTTGGATAACATGGATTAACTTAGGGCTACAAGCAAACTTTCTCTGGTTATGGGCCAAGGCTTTCATACTGGCATGGCCCGCAGCTGCCAGCATCTCCTTCCTGTTTAGTCCTAAGGTGCATAAACTCACTGAAAAAATAATCAGGAACAGCCACGTTAATGGCTAAAACACGGATCAAAGTATCTGAATATCTAACCCAAAATGAATTGATGCGAATATTCTACGCATCAATTTTGTCCATGAAAAAGCATAAATGCTTCAGCATTTATGCTTATACAGCTCAGGTGCTAAAAATCCAAAATCAAACTAGATCAAAGCTCATACCCAAAGCTAAACTTAATAGTTAGAGATCGAAATCTGCTTCTTCAAGTTGAGTCAGAAGCTCACTGCTGGACTCTATCTGCTTACGTAGGCTACGGGTCTGTACCGTCCAATAACTCATATAAAACTGAGCGGTTTTAAGCTTGCCTTCATAGAAAGCCTTATCTTCCGTGCCAGACTCAAGTGCGGCAAGTGCCGTCACGACACTGCGAGTCCACATCCATGCCAGAGCGGTGATCCCAAGAATTTGCATATATGGCATTGAACCAGCGCCCAAAATATCCACATTTTTAGGAGCATTAACTGCCATAAACTGAGTCGCCTTTTCAAGATCCCCCGACGCCGCCATCAGCCCAGCAAGATAAGGTTTCATGGCATCATTTTCCATGTTTTCGCTAATAAGGGTTTTGACCATCTCAGACCAAACCATCAAGGTCGCCCCCTTGTCACCCATCAGTTTACGACCAACGAGATCTAATGCCTGCACACCATTAGTGCCTTCATATAACATGGCAATGCGTATGTCGCGAACAAATTGTTCCATGCCCCACTCGTGAATATAGCCATGACCACCAAAGACCTGCTGAGCATCAACACAGGCATTGAAGCTCCGATCTGTGATGAAACCTTTTACTATAGGGGTAAATAGCGCCGCGAGTTTATTGGCAACTTTAGCCTTATCGGCATCGGAGTGACGTTCTGCTTCATCTAGCCACAATGCTTGCTGCCCTATTAAAGCTCTGGCTCCTTCGTTGAAAGATTTCTGTGCCATCAGCATACGTCTAACATCACCGTGAACCAAGATAGGATCGGCGGCTTGTGACGCATCTTTTACACCACTTAATCCTCGGCCCTGAATTCTGTCTTTGGCATAAGCCAACGCATTCTGGTAGGCAATTTCTGATACCCCTAATCCTTGAACTCCCACACCGAGTCTGGCTTGGTTCATCATGGTGAACATGGCTTTTAAACCTTGATGTGGATCACCGATAAGCTCGCCTATGGCCGCGTCGAAGTTCATCACACAGGTTGAGTTACCATGAATACCCATTTTATGCTCGAGCGCCGCAGCACATAAGCGATTAGCTTCACCTAAGCTGCCATCGGCATTAACCATTATTTTAGGTACTGCAAATAGTGATATGCCCTTCACCCCTTCTGGGGCATCGGGTAGCCTTGCAAGCACTAGGTGAATAATATTCTCCGTCAGATCATGATCTCCCGACGAGATAAAAATCTTCTCACCTGAGATAGCAAATAGTCCCTCACCCGCTGCAACGGCTTTCGTTCTCAATAATGCCAGATCGGTCCCCGCATGGGATTCGGTGAGATTCATGGTGCCTGTCCACTCACCGGAAACCAATTTCTTTAAATATTTCTGTTTTAGTGCATCGCTGCCATGAACATGAATTGCTGCATAAGCACCATGTGTCAGACCCGGATACATAGAAAATGCCATATTAGTGGCCGTTTTCATCTCGGAGGCAAAAACACCAATAGACTCAGGCAGCCCTTGACCACCGTATTTAGGATCGCAAGTCAGCGTCGCCCAACCGTTGTCGACGTATTGCTTATACGCATCGACAAACCCTTTGGGAGCAATAACCTTGCCATCGACCAATTTACAGCCTTCCACATCGCCACTGCTATTAAGAGGCAACATGATCTCTGTAGTAAAGTCTGCGACTCCTTGCAAGATTGCATCACCTAATTCAACATCAATTTCATCGAATCCTTTAAGTTCAGTGAGTTGATATATATTGAGAAGTTCGTTAAGTATAAACTGGTAGTCACGAAGTGGTGCTTGATATGTTGGCATTCCTGCTCCCTCTATTTTTATGCTAAATGGTAAAGCTCAGGTTTTATTTATCAGGTCTTGTGTCTTATGTATCTCATGCTTTAGTTGTGACATTCATGAGAATTAATTTTCATACATCAGTTTCAATCATGCGTTTAATCCTATCATTTTACAAGCACTGATACCCGCCAACTTTACTCAGTTTAGTTTAGAAAAACACCATTAGTTCAAGTTTGTGTCATTACTAGGTAAATGGTCCCAAAATTCGCATAAGATCCCTTATGAAGGAATAGGAAACAGGGTAAGCTAATCATCAGTTTATGAAACAAGTTCCGCTGTTCAAACTTATACACCCGCTCTACTTCAAAGTGTAGCTTTCAGAGCAGACTGAGGTAGAACGGATATATAGACAAATATGTTCTCTTGGATGTTTGACTAACATTGATAGGATGAGGAAGCAATAAATGAGTTCGGTCACCATAAAAAAGCACCGCAATGGCTTGGAATATATCGATGTCAATACACCATTATCTAAGGCGAGAGTTTTCCTACAAGGCGCGCAGATAGACCAATTCCAGCCAGTCGGTAAAGCGCCGCTACTTTGGGTTTCATCCGCCGATAATTATCAACCAGGTAGTGGCATTCGAGGCGGTATACCTGTGTGCTGGCCCTGGTTTGGCATGAATGATAACCCAGACTGGCCCCAACATGGATTTGCTCGCACCCGCCTTTGGACGCTGGAATCGGTGCAAATAAAAAACCAGACTGTCGAACTTAAACTAACCCTTAAGATAAGTGAAGCAGACAAGCTCTACTGGCCCCATGATACTCGCGTCGAAATACTATTTACCCTAACCGATACCCTAACCGTATCATTAAAGAACACTAATCTAGCCTGTTATTCGGTGAGTTTGACTCAGGCGCTGCATAGTTATTTCCCGGTAAAAAATATTCATCAACTGAAAGCCACAGGCTTTAAAGGTTCAAAATATATAGAATTCGCTAAGGGTCCATTCAAACAACATGGTGATGAAGTGCTGTTCGATAAAGAAACCGATCGGGTATACACCCAACTAGCCGATGTTCAAGAACTGCACACCCCAGACGGTATTATTGAAGTGAGCCGCGAAAACAGCCAATCCGCTGTACTCTGGAACCCTTGGATTGATAAGTCTCAGCGTTTGCCCCGTTTTAACAGCGATGACTATCAAACCATGGTCTGTCTTGAAGCGGCTAATGTGCGAGAAGATAAACTCACCTTAGCACCCGATGAGACCCATGTGCTGATAACTTCAATTGGCTGGAAAGATTAACTAACACATTTTTAAATACAAGGACTCATGAATGAAACTCATCAACATAAACAAAGTATCCAAATACTTTCAATTAGTTGCATTTATTTTAGTGCTTCAGCTAAGCTACAGTGATATTGTTTCGATTGAATATCGCTCCATGCTAAACTCAAACAATATTTTGCCACTTTAATCTGATAATCTTAAATGTTAAGTCATCTCTCCCGTGTAAAACGCCTCATACTAGCTTTGATTTTCAGTCTATTCATTCTCGTTGTCATTGTGCTCAACAACTACGAGAGACTGGCTATGAGTATCGCAAATAATTATCTTGCCAAGTATCATACTCAGATAAATGAACTCAGCATCAGACCCACATCGATACACCATTGGCAGTTTCCTCTTCTTAAATTGACAGTTCATGACAGTGAAATCAGCATCACAGACTTAGATATAATTTTAGACTCAGATATAAGCCTATTGAGCCTCTATTCTCAGCAATTTTCTACCCGCCAAGTGATGAACTTTATAGAGCAAATTTCATTCAAAGAGAGCCATGTCAAACTCGATCCAAGCGTACTAACTCATAAAGGCAATAATGTCGACGAACAAGGTCCTACCTTAGCACTGGATCTTGATGAACTGCCTCAAGTTAATATGGGTACAACTTCACTGAGTGTTGCGGGTATCTCTGCTTCAGCCTTGAGCCTGAATATGGATCATTTAACCTTAGATGAAGCTGGCAACCTAAGCACAACCATCAGTCGTAATGGTAATACCATTTTGCGGTTAAATGCTCATTTGACGAAAAAGCAATGGCACGTCTCTAGCCGACTCGTTTTCGATGAGCTATACACATTCCTTAGCCTGCTTGGTGCTCAAGATATCGACAGCAGTGCTCTCGCCCCCTTGCTCGTACTAAAACAAGAGAGTGAACGAATGGGGCTAGTATTAAATGGCAATCTTGAATCCAACGCCACTCTAGATCTTAAATCGGCTCAACTAACATCATCCCATATTTTAAAACACTCCAGTCTGACATTGATGCAGTTTGATGAGCTCACTTTGACCCCTCACTCACTGAGTTCATCGGCAAAGGAACCTTTAGCAAAAAACAACATTAGATTTGCAATTTCCGGTCACCTTGCTGATCTGACCTTTATATTACAGCCTTTCAGCCTTGAGATTAGCCCGACTCGCCAGCAAGTAAGCAGCCTACTATCCCTTATCCATGATGAAAATCTCATTTCCCTTGTACAGACAATACTTGAACCTATGACAAATGCTGCAAAAACCAGCGAAAACGGTCTAGTTCCAATAGATGAAAAGCAAACCAGCGAGATATTACTCATTCTATCCGAATCTTTAGAATATTCGTTTTCCTCACAAAATATTCAACTGGGTCATGCACAGCTAATGATCCGTGGTGCCATGGTAGATGCAGCACTATCTGCAATTGATTTATCACTACAAATACCCACACAAACTCAGGCATTCGAACTTCAAAGTGACTGGCAATTTGCAGCGTCCCGTGAGCAAACATTAGCATTTAGCTCTCTTATACCTAATGTTCCTAGCTTTCTCGCTGACCGTTTCGCCGACAATAAGACGATAGCCGATATCAGATTCGGAGCTTCATCCCTCTCACTAGCAGGAAAAATAAATATAGAAACACCCACAGCAAGTGAGCCACTTCAACTTAGGATTAGTATCAATCAAAACCTGCAGGCACAAATAGACAGTGTGGAGTTAGTACCTAACTCAGTCAAACAAAACTCAGCTATAAAATCTGAAAATAGCCCCTCGTTTCAATTTGATCTAAAACATCTCAAGCTCATTAGCCATGATGAACTGGTGATGACTTTGAGCAAGGCGAGTCCGCTGAACCTATCCATTCCCAAGCTGACTATCTCTGTTGGACCAACACGCTACCGACATGTCATACAGACGGATATAGTCTCTGTAACCAAAGAGCTCAACTTTGATGCTAACAGTCTTATATTCAGTACGACAGAAATGAGTCACCTCTTAGCCGATAGCAAGTTAAGCTTATCTGCTTTTACCCTTGAATCCGAAGACACTCAATTTATTCAGTCCACAAACTCAGGCAATAGCCTCACGGTATCAACGGCAATGACGCGTCTAACCAGCCTTGGCCAATTGGTGATAAAACGCATGGGACACTTACCAAACAAAGACAAGCAGCCGATACAAATAAGCATCCCTCCATTTAACTTCGAGCAGCTAGATAATAAGCTGGCCATCAAACCTGTTCCATCGGCAGAGCAAAGCGAATACCTAGCTAAGCTATCAGGTCTGTATATTTCCTTAGAAAAGCCCAGTTCATTGACTATATCTGATTTCACTTCAGAGGCAATGAGCCGAGTGTTAATCGAAAACCTATGGCGCAATGTCGCTCACTATGAGCTAAATGGCGCTGAGCTGACTCATCATTACATTAACAACAAAAGAAAACGTACCGAGAAAATGTTAGACCTCTACACGGCAAGTCTTTCCCAAGCCTTGGACTGGAATGGTGTTGAATTGTATAGCCATGAAAACTGGGAGTTCGATGGTCTCGAATTTATTAGCGAACATAAATTACAGCCACAAATACCTACTGAGGCTAACAGTTCACAGCTACAGCTAACAGGAAAGCTGAACTTAGACAGCGATCTTAGTCATATTATTGCCCTTGTGAATAAGGGCAATCCCCTGCCAAGCTCCCTATTGATCACAGGTAATGCACGACTACAAGCTGCATATAAATTTAATAAAAATAACAAATCAACTCAGATGAGTATCGATTTTTCACCCGAGTTCACTTCCCTCAACGGCAGCATTAACGATCTTCCCTTCGAACAAGCCGAAATTAAAGCCCGTTGTCACTATCAAATGAATCGGCGAAACTTACCTTTAACCCATGAGTCTAAAGAGTCAAATACCAGCACCTTAGCCTGCCCGGACATTCAGTTTTTTGCCGCAGCATTTAATCCCGGTGTACTGATCACAGATATTAAGGCTCATGCAGACTTTAACCTTTCACTAGACGATAAAATCGCGACTAAAAAAGAACAAGCAGTAGAAGATAATAGCGCACTGAGTTCTCATGTAAGTCATAGCCCTAAATCTGTGTTACCGGAAACCTTGAGCACTGCTAACATTCAGATTAATGCCGATGGATCGCTCCTAGGCGGACGCTTTTTGTTACCTGAATTTAACTTAACATTACATAACAAGTCCCATGCATATCTGATACTCCAAGGACTTGAGGTGGAGCAACTACTGGCTATCCAACCTCAGGTTGGTCTCTATGCTGACGGCATTTTCGATGGCGTATTGCCCGTTGATCTAATCCAAGGCAAGATATCAATAAGCGGCGGTAAACTGGCTGCTCGAGCTCCCGGTGGGCTCATCTCAATCAGTGGCAATCCGGCGGTAGAGCAGATGCGTTTGTCCCAGCCCTATTTAGATTTCGCTTTCTCCACCATGGAACACCTAGAATATTCAGAACTCTCCAGTACCTTCGATATGGTTCCCAATGGAGATGCACGATTAAAAGTGAGTATAAAAGGAAAAACAAAAGGGATTGAACGCCCAATTCACTTAAACTACTCTCAAGAAGAAAACATACTGCAGCTATTAAAAAGCTTACAGGTCGGAGGTGATCTACAAACTCAAATAGAACAGTCGATTAATTAAGTGTTCAGCTTACGGTCATTTTGATTAGTCTATAGTTAAATATATATCCCAAAATAGTTCAATGCTTTAATATTATTGTCGATTTTATCGACCCGTCTACCGACATATAAGAGGAACACTCAGTGAAAAAACTGCCGATTTCATCCATGACCATTAGCGCAATAATTGCTCTCCTAGCACTAACAGGCTGTACACCTACAGTCAAGATTGAGCCACCAGATAAGCCAATAGTGATCAACCTTAATGTAAAGATTGAACATGAAATAAAAATTAAGATTGATAAAGAGCTCGATGAATTACTGACTAATGATGAATTATTTTAATCTTGACTATAAATTTAAGGAGTACGGAATGAAAACCAAAATATTGCTATTAACAGCAGGACTATTACTGAGTCTAAATACATTTGCCATATCGTTACATGACGCTAAATCTCAAGGCATGGTAGGAGAACAAACAAATGGCTACTTAGGCATAGTAAAAACTAGTTCTGATGCTAATGCGTTAGCGAAGAAAGTCAATGCTAAGCGTCAGACCTATTATCATAAAATTGCCAGTAAGAATGGTATATCCGTCGACGAAGTCGCTAAACTAGCAGCTGAAAAAGCGATAAAGGCCACTAAAAAAGGCCTATATATTCAAACTAAACGTGGTAAATGGATTAAGAAATAGTGGTTTCAAAAGTAACCACATTTTCTATCAATTAAGCTTAAAGAATAAACATTCAAAACTTGTTTTCCTCTTAAAGTCTATTGATCATCGCTGCTTAATCAGAGTTACTGGCAATAAGTTGTCCACTGGTGACTAGAGTGCAATATTCTCCACTCAAGACAGACAGGGTGAATTGATGAGTATCCAGTGCGCTTAACACTTTGCCATTCAATAATTTCATCCCGTAGGCTGCAGTCGCATCGCTAGGTACAAACACCTTAAAGCCTAGCGCCGCAGCAACACGGACGCTAACATCAACGGAATGATTGGTTAATACTCCACAGATAATAAGTTCACTGACGCCATTATGTTGTAATATCTGCTCAAGCTCTGTTTCTATAAACGCGCAGTTTTCCTGCTTAGTGATCACACACTCACTCTCTAATGGGGCAACGTCCGCTTTAAAATTAACCAGTGGAGATGAAATATGATAAGGCGATTTTGTAAATTTTGATGAATGCCTTACATGAATGACGGGCAACTTTTTCTTTCTCCAATTCGCTAATAAATTAGATATCTTAACTTCGGCATCTAAGTTATTGCGTTCAAAATCTGAAAAACTATCGATGGCATCTTGTACATCAATAATGATCAACGCTGGATTGTTTGAATTGAACATATTACCTCATGATTCATTGAATAATACTAATGGATATATACCTGATAATAACTGGCTGTAGGCTCCCGACTCATGTCGCATATTATTCCTATGGGGTTCATTATTTTTCCTTGAATCATCCTTAATCGCTAAAGCTGGCTGAATATAAACTAACAAGCTTAAACTCATGTGTCATGATTTTTTAAAAACATTGTTTACCAAACTTGCACGGCGACGTGAACAGCCTGAGTGAGTTCATCGAGTGTTTTTCCTGAACGAGCGAGTACGGCGGAGCCATGAATAAAGGTCATGATATAATTGACGTTAGCCTCAACGTCGAAGCCCTGATCCAGATAACCTTGAGTTTTCTCATTGTTAAAAAGTTCGGTCAGAATAATTTGATGAGAGACTTGGATATTTAATATAGCATTCATGGCACTCTGAGGCATATCATGACTGGCTGATTCTGCGGCGCACAAAGAAACAAAACAGCCCTTTGGCAGGGTAATATCACAATGCATCTTTACCACTGACAGCAGATAATTTAGCAACCTCTGTTTAAAACTGCAATCTTGCTGTTGCAATTTCTCAATATGTGGGCTGACATATTTAGCCAAATAATGCTCTGTCGCAGTGACAAATAACTGCTCTTTATTACCAAATGCTGAATACAAACTAGGCTTGTTTATCCCCATATTCTGGGTTAAATCTGTCATTGATGCCCCAGCGAAGCCTTTCTGCCAGAAGACTAAGGTCGCTTTGTCTAAGGCACCATTAAAATCGAAGTTACGTTTTCTACCGGAAGCCATATCTGCCTCTGCTCATTTACTGTAAATAAAAACATCTCTGCTATTGACAATATTGTACCGATCGGTAAGTATAATTTCAACCATACCGATCGGTACAAGTATTAATAACTGACTTAAATATTAAAAGGAAAATGAACATGAGTTTTGATATAGCGAATAAAATAGCACTGGTTACTGGCGCAAATCGTGGCATAGGCAGGTCTATCGTAGACTCATTTCTATCCCACGGTGCAAAGAAAGTCTACTTGGCGGTGCGCGATCTCGATTCTACCGACGAGCTAGTAAAACAGTATGGAGATAAAGTTTCACCTCTGTTGATCGATGTGTCTAATGCAGAATCGATTGTTACTGCGGCGAAACTCGCAGCTGATGTACAAGTTGTTGTGAATAATGCTGGTGTGTTAAATGTTGCCACCCCACTAGATCAACATGCAGAAGCATCATTAACCGAAGAGCTCAACATAAATGTCTTCGGCCTGCTTCGCATGGCTCAGGCATTTACCCCAATACTTGAGAAAAATGGACCAGGCGCTCTAGTTCAACTCAACTCAGTAGCTTCGATTAAAAACTTTGGCGCACTCACCACCTATTCCGCCTCGAAAGCAGCGGCATACTCGATCACCCAAGGCTTGAAAGAGAGCCTTGCGCCAAAAGGCATTTCAGTGTTGAGTGTCCACCCTGGCCCTATCAATACCGATATGGCGGCGCAAGGTGGCATGACAGAAATAGCCGAGCCTACTAGTGTGGTTGCCGAGGGGATAGTCAACTCATTGAAGACAGGAGAGTTCCACCTCTTCCCTGATGCTATAGCAAGAAACTTCCAAGATGCTTACCAAAGCTATTGCGATAACATCATTGAAGCTGAAATTCCTGAAGGATAAACAAAATTATAAAATAATTGACAATGGGATCAGGCCACCGAAAAACCAACTGTACAAAAAACCTCCGATGGTAGCAACAGGCTCGCATGCCTATGGCATCACCTGTAGCCGAGATGACTATGCTCTTGATCAGAAACTGCAGGCTATATCTGTTGCGTTCTCTGATATTGAGCAAGCATCAAGCTATTAATTTTTTTGCACAAAAATCACATAGTGGCCATTATCCAATAGTCTAAGCGTTTCTGTGGATCTATAAGTAATTTTTTACAGCTGTCCTTATACTGCCCCATCAAACTACCTAAATTCTTATTGTCCGGCAGTGCTGTCCGTTGCTCCTGTAGCACATTTGATAACACATCGGCAACATCTTCTTTAGCTTGATATTTTTCTGCAATTGTAATTGCTATGACCGATGTATTTCTCAGTCTCTCAGCAACGGCTTGCATCTGAGGTACATTCATGGCTGCGATGGCATCTGAACTTATCTGGTAATAAGAAGCACACTCAATTATTTCTTGGTTAAATATAATTTCAGCCTCGCTGGGTGCCGCAGAAACAGATGGTGATATCATATAAAAAAGAGAAAATAAAAGACTATATTTAACTTGATTAATACATCGATTCTTAATCAAGGTTTGACGGATAATTGCACTCGACATTGGTGATCCTTTTCTTGTTATTTGGCTTCATCTGATATGAAATGGTTTCTATTCTAAGGTGTAACTTATGACCTCACTGTATTCAGACAAACTTAATTCATCAGGTGCTATATAAGCTAAACCTATAAGTTTATGTACCGTTCTACCAGTCTGCTCTGAAACCTGCACTTTGAAGTAGATCAGGTATAAATATAGTCAAATAAAATGCTATAGCCTTAAGGCGTGGTCTTACTTTTAATAACTCTTCGATTCAAATAGTTTGGCTTTGCCTACTCCTACTTAGAGGTAACGAACAAACTCATCAGCACTCTTTTTTGGCTTCACAGAGGCCTTTAACGCTTGAGTCCCAAGATAAAGAAATCCGATGATTTGATCAGAATGAGATAAACCTAATTTTTGATGCACTCGCTTATCAGACGCCAGCTCACCCGTTCGCCAAATTCCACCAAGACCAAGTGCAAATGCAGCCTGCTGCATCGCCATCGTAGAACATCCGGCCGAGATTAACTGCTCGAATTCCGGTACTTTACTGTGAACTCGAGGCTTAGCAACCACCACGATAACCATGGGAGCTCTCAATGGCATAGACTGTATCTTTGCTTGTTTTACCTCATCCGCCCCGTTCTCGATAGCCGCTTGTAAAAAAATATCCCCTAAACGATTAATACCTTCACCCTGAGCAATAATGAATTCCCAAGGGGATAACCCACCATGATCAGGAACACGCACGCCAGCGTCTAAAATGACCTTTAGTTGATATTTATCGGGAGCTGGATCTATAAGGCGTGGGCATGATTGACGGCTCAGCAATAATTCAGTCGCGTCCAAGAGTACCTCCTTCTATGAATGGGCTTAATTAATTCAAGTGATGTAATATCCATCAGTATAACTTTATCCATTCAAAAAAGTAACATTGACACAACAAAAACTTAGGGCAAGTGGAGTGTACAAAACTAACAAACTAGATACTGCTGTTTGTTACGTTAGAGTGAGAATGCTTCAGCTGCTGGCTTAAGGTAAAATTAGCGAATAAAATTGACTGAACCAATTTAAATATTTTGATTCATGATTGAAGTTTAAGTCTCTTGAAAGAACCAGAGCTGCAGACATTTCTATCTCGACTTCAACGTCTGCAGCCATCAACAGAGACCAGCAAGCTGCAAACACCCAATAGATGTTAATTGCCGCAGGTAATGTCGATTTGGCATTAACGGTCAATTTGGGATGATTTTTAAGATAAGAATCGATTAAACAATGTCGTTGAGCCGTCGACAAAGCATGACTCGATAACACACCCGCAAGATCGAATAACGGATGTGAACTACAAGCATATTCAAAATCTATACAATACAGCCGATCATTTTTAAATAACAAATTATGAGGGGTAAGATCTCTATGGCTGTATTGCTCACCCAATGCGCAAGCATCGAGTTCATCTAACCATCGAGTAATGTGATCTTGAATAGACAATAGTTGAAGATATTTTTTTCGCCAATTCTTGTGCTCTTGACACATCTTCCCATAAGGCTCTTCATTATCCATCCAGCGCCATATATCATACAAAGAAGTCTGATAAGTGGACCACTGCCTAGATACACTCACACTGTTCTCAGGACATTCGAGTCTGGATAATTGAGTTAACAGTAACAATAACGCTGACTCGGCGTCAGGCCATGGCATTAAGTCATCAATCAAGGGACTCGCAGATTTAGCAGTGATCAACCCGCCCCAATTCAGCCCCTTCTCTTGCTCAATATACTCGCTTAGATAATATTTTTTATCATCACTTATAAAATACAAATCCGGTGCAAGCCCTTGTTCTGCCGCGATCTTCCAGTTATTCACCTCGGCATTACGATCACATATTTTACTACTGGCCGATGAATTCACACGTAATACCCAACTGCGTCTCTTATCGCGGATCAAGTAATTATTGTTACTCATCCCCTCTGTCAACATAGCAACTGAAACTAAGGAAGATAGCACTAACCCCGCATTTTTCAGCCCAATCTTAACATCGTCAGGCAAACTGATTAATAATTGGGATTGCTTCATCACACCCGATATCTCATGCTATATATTCAATACACTATACCCGTTCTACTTCAAAATGCGTGATTCAGTGGGAATTTAAAATGGTCTAGCGCACAGGTTCATTACTCCTAGCTGAATCTAAGTACCTACATCCATGTCGCGAGGCTCTGACCGCAGCCTATTGCCTATAACAAACAGGGCAAGCTCAGTAACGCAGTATAAATCTATTGAGCTAATGCAACTCGCTGTTCATGCATCGCCGCGCGCCATAAGAAATAACCACCTATGGCCATACCGACATACAAGATAAATAACAGTGACGTTAGCATGAGCCCTTTTTGTAGATAAAGATAAATGGAGGCTAAATCTATCACTACCCAATAAAGCCAATTTTCTAGCACCTTATTTGCGACTAAATATGTTGTCATAACAGCAAAACACGTAGTAGCAGCATCGAGATAAGCATAGGAAGCTTGGGTATAAGTCGCCATTACATAGCCCAAGATCACAGACACGCTAGCAGTCCCTAGTATAAGCTGGGTATGACGCTTAAAATTCCAGGATATGACTTGGATACCAGAATCACCTCCCTTCCCCTTTGACCACTGACGAAAGCCATATATCGCCATCGCCATATAGTACACATTGAGCACCGATTCCATCAAAAGTGACACTTTCCAGAAGAGCGCTGTATATATAGCGGTGCTAGCGAATGCCGCAAGCCAGCACCAGTTATTGCCCTTCATGGCTAATATCAGGTAGGCAGCGGCTAGCACAACGGCTACTGCCTCCCAGGCTGTTAATGCCGTTGTCTCTATTAATACACCCTCTATTGTGCTCATGAGCACAGACCAAAAATCTATCATCATGGGTTCCGAAATAATACTAGTTGACATAAAAAATATGCCCGCCAGACTCTTACAAGTCTGGCGGGCATAAGCTAAACATGTAAACTTATTGAGTGTGTGACAAGTCCAATTCGCCACCAATAAACTTACACACAAACACGGCCTTGCCCCATTTTTCATGGGCAGCCTGCATCTCAGTCGCTAGCATAGTCATCACATCGCTATACTCACCACACACCTGAGTAGCCATGGCATTAGTCTGGCGTTCAATATTATCGTAGCTATCCAGACGGTCGATAAACCATTGGATCGGATCCAGATAATTATCTTGCAATGGGTAGCAACTTATCTCGGCGGTTAATTTCATTTTTTTGACCTTAGATTAGGTAGCACCTTTATTAAAAGGTGCTACCACAAATAAATATATGAGTAGCAAAGTAGCAGACATTTCAATCACTTTGAGGCGAGCGAACAGATTTTATAAGTAAAATGAGCACTCTAGACAACTAAATTGACTGTAAATCCCAATAACTGAGCTATTGAATTACATAAATTTGACGTTAACAGTCAATCCTAACTGACGCGGATCACCATAACGTATATATTGCTTGTCTGCCCAGCCTTGATCGGGTTCATTTCCAAAATAGAAACCCCGAGTGCCGTATTGCTCTGCAAACAAATTTTTGCCCCAAAGATAAGCAGACCAAATATCGGTCTCATATCCGACACGAGCGTTGACTAGGGTATAAGCCTCAGATTTTGACTCGTTACTATCTGAGTAGTAAAACTTACTCTTACCACTGGTAGTCAAGTTAGCAAACCAACCAGAATCGGTACGATAGGTAGCTCCTGCACTGTAAGTGAAATTAGGAGAGTGAGCCAGCTCACGTCCCGTTAGGTCCACTGTACCACCGTAATTATCTTGGTAAGAATAATCACCATAAGCCGTCTCCAGCCAACCTAAACTTGCATAAAGCTTAAGCTTATCTGTGGCATACCAGTTTCCCTCTAATTCTGCACCATAATTGTGTGAGCTACCGGCGTTCTCGATATATAGGATAAACTTTTGCGGCTCTTGAGGGTTTTGTTGGGATGCTGAAACTTGCTGATCACGTCTGTCCATATAGAAAACAGAAAGATTAGTGCTCGCGTCACCATTGAACCAGCGCGATTTAAGCCCAAGTTCATAATTATATAAAATTTCAGTATCATATTCTTTCTTGTCTGATAGCTCTGCTGGCAATGACATATTAAAGCCACCCGCTTTATAGCCACGGGCTATTCTAGCATAGGCTTCATGGCTATCGTTTAGCGCATTACTCAAGGCTAAGTGTCCACCCCACATGGTTACACCGGGGCTAAATTCATCACCAGCACTGTCGCTGTATTCACTGTCTCGACGTTCGACTCTGAGGCCAAAAGATAAGGCGTAATCCGCACCGAGATCTGCATCTAATTGGCCAAATACGGCAGTATTATTCGCTTCATATTCGGCAGCAAGTATGTCTAACCAACCGTTATAATATTCAACTGTGTCGTTGTCTTCAGTTAAGCGCATACCATAAATGCCCATTAACCAATCAGTGCTACCTCGGAAGATACGTCCAGCTTGGGTTGAGCTGAGCCTAAATTCTTGACTAATGGTATTTCGATCTCCCTGTTTATCCCAAGTATAATCATATAGGCAAGACTCAAACTCCCCATCATAGCCACAATTCAGTCCACTCCAGTAATCCGGATTTGCCCAGTCACCATCATAGTTATGATGAATCTGAGAGTGGGCATAGGATGTCAAGGAAACGAGTTCGAACAGCTCATTACCTGAGTAAATAAATTTAAGCGAACTCCCTGTGGTGCGTTGCTTATCGATGCCTGGTACATCGGTCAGGGTATTTTTGCCATTGTTATCTAAAGTCCATACATCATAGCCATTATCGAAATTAGCATGGATTAAAGTTAAATCGATCTGTAGATCGTCACTGGCATACCAGCGCAATTTAGCTCGGCCAGAAAACTCATCACGTGCATTGGTGTCGTCACGGTTCAAATATTGGTTATTTTGATAACCATTCTGCTGATGTTGCTGCAGAGAGATACGATAGAGTAGTTTTCCGGAATCTATCAAAGGTCCTGAGCTAAAACCGCTGAATGTCGTGAGGTTATCATCCCCCACAGATACTTCAGCCCCATGCTCAAATACATCCGTTGGATCATTGCTCTTAAGGTATATCAAACCCGCTAAAGCGTTGGCGCCATATCGGGTTCCTTGTGGACCGCGTAATACTTCAACCTGCTGCAGATCGTACATGCTAGAAATCATACCAAGGCCTGACATGTCGATATCATCGATGATATAACCGACTGATGAATTTGGCGCACCTTGGTATTCCTCCTGCTCGCCGACACCACGAATTTGGAAGTATTTAGGACGAGAGCTACCACCTGACCAGTTAAAGTTTGCAATGGAATTAAGCACATCTTCAAAGTGCTGCGCACCTTCATCTTCTATTTGCTGCTGATCGATAACGGTAATGCTCGACGGCATTTTATCGAGTGTCGAACCACGAAAATCAGAAGCCACCACAATGACTTCCATCTCATCGGAAGCCATCTCAGTCTGTTCAGAAGAAAAAACGTTCGAGCTAATTAATGCGGTCGATGCTGCCAAAACTACCGGCGAAAATGTCTTCAAAACGCTAGCATAGAAACATAAAGATTTAAGTGTAAACATAGGACCTCAAATAATATTTTTTGAGATCCGGCAACTAGGAAAGCGAGAAAGGTTATTGTGGTCGACTCACGATGTACTTAAAATGCATCTCGAAAGCATCAAACCTATTGGCCCATTCCTACGCCGGTATTAGCCGGATCAGGTTCAAAGGGTTTGTCATAGGACATCTCAGAAACAAGTTTATAAAAACAGTTTCACCCCTTGGCTAGTATGATTATACATGAATACAACAAGGTATAGACAAAGATATGTCCTCAAATAATAGATTAATATGCAAATAAAGGACAAGAGATTAATTGGAGAAAGCTTCTCTCACATATAGCTCATAGCGAACGGCATTGGCATTGGGTGCAACCGCCATAACTTGCATGCGTTGCATTCCATGTAACTTCAGTGACTTCCATGGACTGGCATCGTCTTCCAAGGTAAAACCCTTAATGTCATACCAGGTAAACTTGTATTGCAGTCGTAAATCCGTAGAGATTTTACTCAAAATCACCCCTGAACCTTGCAATAAATCTCCCTGCTGACGAGCCTTTAATTGCTCGACTCCAACTTCACGAGCAAAACGACTGTTATCGACTCTAACTTCACCGGTAGAGCTTGCCATCATGCCCGCCGAGTGTTGAGCGCAAGCAGTAAAAATAAGGGCAGATGCTAACACCAAAACGATTTTGTTCATTTCATTCGCTCCAAATTTATTTAAGCCTATTGATAAGGGTTCATCATTATATATGATGATACCCGTTCTACTTCAAGATGCGTGATTTCAGTGGGAATTTAAAGTGGTCTAAACAAGGCTTTGACCGCAGTGCAATAGCTAGCCTATTGTCAAAGTCAATAACGCAGTATAAATCACTTTTAAACCCACCCTATGGGAGCACCCAAGCAAATCCACTTCTGTGTTGCACTCTGTTGAAAGAAGTGGCTTACTAAAAGACCACCATTATTTCAACAATGTGCCTTGAATTGGGTCCGCTCAGGCAGCTCTGAAACCTGCACTTTGAAGTAAACGGGTGTAATGCGAGCTTAACCTAAATTCGACTTAAAGTTAATCAGCCAATTAACAGTTGCTATATGTCTAGCTCAGTACCTAAAAATTTTAATTAGTCGATTAAGAAGTGAGCTCTGGCGGTAGCGATCAATTTCTTTCTGTTAGTTTGCCAACAGTTGATACTTACATTAGCAACTCGACGCCCTTGCCTGGTTATCTTACATTCGGCAAAGGTATCTTTATGGTATCCCGCCCTCAAGTAGTCAATGGAAAAATCGACTACCTTAGGGACTCTTGAGGTATGCATAAACACCATAAGTTGGGCAATTGCCGACATTTCCATAAAGCCAGCAATAACACCACCATGTATAGCCGGCAGCATGGGATTACCTATATTTTCATTATTTGCCGGTAATCTGAATACGAGCTCATCACCGAAGCGCTCCACATTCATACCGATGAAACGAGTGTAAGGCACAAGAGCTAACAGATAACCAAAATCATTGAGTGCTGTCGCCTGCTTAACGACTTCTTGTACATTTAACTCTTTTATATGGAACCCTTTTACGCTTGGCCCACTGCTATTAGTCGATACCTCGCTAAGCTTATCGGACCGATTGAATTTGTTACCTAGCAAAGCCTGACGAAAGTCATCGTCAATCATTTCTGGACTTATGCGCATAAATGAGCCGACGGCATGTGCAATAGGATCATCAATCGAGTTTTGATAAGCTATAGCTCGAGTGAAAGAAACACTCGATGAAATTTTATAGCATTCAGCAAAACCATACACTGGCTTATTAGGAGCTGCTGGTTTCATGTAATCAACCCGCAGGTCGAGTGTCGGCGAGAGTTCCAATGACTGATATTTATCATAGATAGCGCAAACAACAGCACTACCACTGGCGGTATCCATCAGGGTCGTGATCACTCCACCATGAATAACCCCGGTATCTGGGTAGCCTATCAACTCATGATTATAGGGCAGTTCGATAAGCACATGATGCTCACTGGCTTCATGCACCTTTAATTTTAAGCGCCGACATTGTGCCAACTGATCAACAAAGCGAGTCGCGATTTGTGTCAATGTAAATAATTCTGAATTGCCCTGCATGTCTGTTGGTTACCTGTTAATGCTTAACATTGGACCTAATGAGCAACCACCCAATAAGTGCATATGTATGTGATACACCTCTTGGCCACCGTGTTTATTACAGTTCATTATGATGCGATATCCCTCTTCGGCAATGCCAGCCTCTTCAGCCAGTTTTGCTGCAACCGTGACCATTCGACCTAACGCCTTCTCATCCGATGATTTTACGTCGTTCGTCGTTGGTATCAAATGATTTGGGATGATAAGTATATGCGTTGGTGCTTTGGCATTAACATCTCTGAATGCGGTGACGAGTTCGTCTTGAAATAGAATATCTGCGGGAATTTCACGTCGAATGATTTTGCTAAAAATGGTTTCTTCAGCCATCTGACCGTCCTCTTCTCTATTGGGTTTTCACAGTATACGCATAAATTAATAATTTGTGAGAGTAATGAAGTAAAGAGGAAATGTACTTGGTTATAAAACAACCTGTTAATTACAAATTTAATTAAAAAAACTAACCAACTAGAAACACAAGGCTGCCACTCATCACAACTGCACCTCAGACAACAAATTAGACCATTTCATGTGCTTTAGGTGATTTAAACAATCGATTTCAGCACCAAACTAGCGTTGACATTCAAAAATACAGCTTCAGACATTGCAATATTTTGCCATAGCAAAGGTCACATCCAGGCTATCTTTATACTCTAAATATAGTCTAGATGTGACCTAAATACAGAGGCATGTATTTAAAGGGAGTGAACCAACCACTCAAGATTAAATAGAATGTCATCATTCACTTATATACCAAACCCAACAACAACTCACTCTCTAATTACTACCCTATAGCATTGAATCAATGGGTTATTTAAAGACGTATAACACAGATGATACAAATAACCACATGCGAGGTCGCATTTTTATATAGCGCAATTCAATACGTCAGGTTACCATGAATCTACTGTTAAAAATCATTATTCAATTCTTATAATTACCACAATATACGATGCCTTCTGAAAAGAAATTTAAAATTTATGGCATATCCATTTGAGGAGAAAAAGTGTAAATGGGCTCATTCAGTTTTTCAGCTACTCGGGCTTTCATTTTATGGACGTTCTTCATTGGTTGCTCTTTGATGTGGAACGCTTACCAAGCAAAAAATAGCCTCATGAGCAGTGCCTATGAGGAAGCACAGAACAGTATCAATAAAGATATGCTTCTTAGAAAATGGTCAGTAAACCACGGCGGTGTATATGTTCCTGTAACAGAATCACAGCAACCAGTTAAATGGCTTGAAAAAGTTAAAGAAAGAGATGTGATGACTCCTTCAGGACGACTACTGACACTTCTCAATCCTGCTTCTATTACAAAACAAACTATGAGGCTGTTTGAATTAGAGTATGGCATTCAAGGACAAATAACTTCATTAGATCCCATTAATCCACTAAACGCCGCCGATAAATGGGAAACCCGTCAACTGCTAGCCTTCGAGGACAACAAGTTCGAAGAAGTATGGGAGTCACTTTTAGTCAATGAAAAACACGTCCTCAGATATATGAAGCAATTTAAAGTTAAGTCGGACTGCTTAAAATGCCACACTGAACAAGGTTACCAACTTGGTGACATCATTGGGGGTATCGGTGTAACGTTGCCAATGCAGGACAATCTTGATCTAATTCAAAAGGGAAATTATAACCTCTCTATTTCTTACGGGATAATTTGGATACTAGGTCTTTTAGGGATCTATTTTTATTACAAGATAATGTCTATTCGAATCGAAGAAAAAAAAGATTCAGAGGCTGCACTACGTATCTACAAAAATGCCTTTCAAAGTAGTTCAGATCCAACTTTAATTTTCGATATAAAAAATTCAATCACTGATGTAAATGATGCTTTCTTTACCCATACAGGATATAAAAGAGATGAATTGATAGGTAAAAATTGGAATCTTCTTCACTCTAAAAAAACGCCATCAAAAATCTATCATAATATGATGAAAACTCTAGAAAATGTAGGGCATTGGCAGGGAGAAGTGTATGGCTGTAAGAAAACGGGCGAGAGCTTTTCTAAATGGTTGTCTATTGCAAAAATCATAGAGGGTGGAAAGGCCTCATCACTCTATATCTCTTCCTATAAAGATATATCTGAGCATAAAGAAGTAATTAAACGTATTGCACATCTCGCTCACTACGACCTTTTAACTAACTTACACAATCGATTCAGCTTAGACGAACGGTTAACAAATGCTCTCGTTGATGCAAAAAGAAATAATCACAAACTAGCAGTCCTTTTCCTTGATTTAGATAATTTCAAAGTTGTAAATGATACTCTTGGTCACGATGCTGGAGATCAACTACTCCTTCAAGTATCTAAGAACCTCAGAAAAATAGTCAGAAACAATGATGTTTTGGCTCGAATTAGCGGAGATGAATTTATTATTGTATTAAACAAGATCTCTGATAATTATGAAGCTGGACTTTTTGCTGAAAGAGTTTTAAAGGCTATCAATAATACCTATCAAGTTAAACGTAATCAGTTATTTGTTACTTGCAGTATTGGTATCAGTCTTTACCCATATGATGAAAATAAAGCATCAGAGCTATTAAACTTCGCTGATATCGCTATGTATCAAGCGAAATCTACAGGTAAAGGAAATTATCAATTCTTTTCGAAATCCATGTCTATTGCTATACAAGAAAGATCCAAGCTTGATACTGACATGCGTGTAGCCCTGATGGAAGATAACTTTGAACTCTTTTTTCAGCCTATATTAAATACCAAAACACTTAAAGTAGAATACGCCGAAGCTTTGATTCGATGGAACCATCCCGAGAAAGGTTTTATTAGTCCAGAAAATTTTATTTCTATAGCAGAAGATAGTGGCTTTATAGTCGAATTGGGAGCATGGGTAATTCAGAAGGCTTGTCAGAGTCTAGCGGCAATTCAACAAGAAGGAATAGCACTGTTGAGTCTTTCTGTAAACCTGTCACCTAAGCAACTCCACTCTAGCGGTCTTGTTGATGTTATTAAGCAATCAATAAAGGAAAATAAATTGAACCCTTGCAACTTGGAGTTTGAAATAACGGAAACAGCTGCAATGGAAAATTTAGAGTTGGCACAGATACAATTACAGGGGCTAAAACAGCTAGGGATTACCCTGACCATCGATGACTTTGGCACTGGTTATTCTTCACTTGCGTATCTTAAAAAGCTTCCGTTTAAAAAAATCAAAATTGACAAAATGTTTATCAGTGACTTAGGCTATGGAATTCATGATGAAGAAATTACCATTGCAACGATATCTCTTGCAAAGTCTTTAAAATTAAATGTTGTAGCAGAAGGAGTCGAAACAAAGGCGCAAGCTGACTTTCTTTTTAAGAATGACTGCGACTTATTACAGGGCTATTTGTTTAGCAAACCTCTTCCATTAATTGAATTTTGTCAGTTTGTCATAAATCATAATGGAGAGTTAATCGACGAAATTTGATATGATTTATTATCACTAAAACTGAACACTTAGTTAAGGCAACCTACTATTCAGGTGGGTTTTCACTAAGACTGTTTCGATTTTATAAATATTTAATTTGAGCCAATAGAAACTATCCAAGCCTTCAAAATTTAATGAATACGTAATCTTCTACTCAATGCACTTTGACTTATTCTAAGTATCTTAGCTGCCTTTTTTTGGCAGTAGCCACAACGCTTTAGTGCTTCTTGAATCAGTTGCTGTTGGATCTCTGACAGCGTAGGCAACTTATCAGGGAATTGGGTCCGATCCAGAGCTTGGTCGATGCTGTTCTCCTTGCTGGCCACACCGATCAACGCTTGTAAATTAACCTGCTGAGATTCTCCTAGTGCCACAGCCCTAAATACTCGAGCTCGGAGTTCCGAGATATTACCTGGCCATTGCTCTTGCTCTAACTGCTGCACCACTTCAAACCCGAGTGGGGTGAGTTTTTGATTAAAGTGCTCGCACGCCTCCTCCATAAAGTGCGCCGCCAGCAAACCAACGTCTTCTGGGCGATCTCGCAATGGCGGCAGTACGATGTGATGGGTATGCAGTGCCAAAAATTGGGCGTAGCTCAACTGACCTTGATCACACAGCTGCTGCAGCGGTCGGTCGATAAGTAGAATAACCTTACAGGGTAACGTCACCCCTTGAACACTACCAATAGGGCAATATTGCCTATTTACCAATGAGGTGAACACGGGCTCCAACATCGCTACATCGCAGCTAAATAGTCCTTCAAGAATCACTACCCCGCCTCGATGCTGCTCAAATATTCCTAGCTGCGCTGGTTCACCTACCTTAAACGCCCCGCGAATTTGGCCAAACAGAAATTTCAAAATATTATCCCCCAGCTGCGGCAACTGGAAAATTATTGGCTCACTCTCTGAGCTTAAAAGTTGTGCTAGCCCCTTGGCGAATATGCGCTTTCCGACCCCCTCCTCCCCCTCCAACACTAGGGGATAGGGTGAACGCGTTAACGCTGCAGCGTAACGACTACAATCTCGCATTTTCGGGCTTTGACTGATAACACCTGGCAAGGAGTCGCTACGCGAATTACTTAAAAAACTTTGAGTTACCTCTCGGAAGTTTACCTCCAACGCCGCCACTTCCAGCGCCCGACGAATACACGCCACCAACTGCTCTAGACGACCACCTTTTTCGAAGAAATCATAGGCACCACGTTTAACACAACGCACCGCAGTGGCGGTATCATTGATGCCAGTCACCACGATAATACGAGTGAATGGTGCTTGCTGACGAATGCTATCGAGCAGCTCTTCGCCACTAACATGTGGCATATTGAGATCCAGCAGCACGAGGTCTGCATCCAGCATTTTTACCATTCCCAGCGCCTGACGGCTGTTTTCGCAACAGCTGACCTTGGCCTCAGGGACTTCTTGACGCAGCGTCACCGCCATGGCTCGTAACCAGCGGGTTTCATCATCAACAATTAGGATTGAACGAAATAGCTTCATGTACTCTATTGGCTCTCTGTGTTCGTTACTGTAAGACAATATGTTCTGCTAACTAGGTGCTGTAGGAGCATGTATCTGCTCAAACGAGACTGTCATTGAGGTGCCCTGACCTTGCTCTGATTGAATATTCCATTGGCCACGATGCTCTAGAATAATGCGGTTACACAAGGCTAGTCCAAGCCCCGTCCCTCCCTCATTTCGCCGAGTGGTAAAGAATGGCTCGCAGATCCTCTCTAACTGATGTGCGCTGATGCCAATACCGTTATCTCGCACTTGTAACCACACCTTATCACCACCACAGCCAATCCCAACCTCTATCTTACCTTGAGCCTCATTAGGGATCGCTTGGCAGGCATTTTGAATAAAATTAATCACCACCAGTTGCAACTGTACTTCATCACCAAATACGTAGAGCGCCTCGCTGCCTGACTCCCAATGCAATTGATGGCGCTTCGTCTGGCTGGAGGTCATCCACAAAGCTGAATCGATAACCTGCACTAAGGACACTGGAGCGTAGTGACGTACGGAACCTGGCTGTGATAAGGTCTTGAGGCCTTTAACAATCCGGCTCATATTGCCCACCGAATGTTCCATTGATTCAACCTGGTAGTCGATCTCCGCCAATGCCTCTGCTGGCAGCATACCCGCTATACGCCAGTGTGGATCTTGGGCTTCAATCTCTGGCAAAACTGAGCTAACATCAGCAAGAAAATAGCGGATAAAGCGCACAGACTCATTGATCAGCCCCAGCGGGTTATTGATTTCATGGGCGATACCTGCGGAAATCTCTCCTAACGCAACCTGCCGCGCCGCAATGTCATTTTCAATACGAAGCTGAGTCCGTTCGGTGGTATCTTCCAGCATTACCAGAACGCGGCCATGATCAATTCGATGTATCTGAATATTCCAGAAACTATCCTCGTCTCTAAGCTCGATAAAATTAGGTTGATGCTGCTGGCAAAAATCCTGGAATAGGTTATCGAAATTAAACGGCCAACCGTTAGAAGAGGTTAACTGACGACCGGTAAGTTTCGACTCAAACTTGGTGTTACTCCACAGTGGGGAGCCATACTCATCCCAAATAATGATGCCATGGGGCATATCATCTAACACCGATTGGAATAGAACCGAGATTTCACGAATGCGAAACTCCGCGGCTTTGCGTTCATTGAGTTCTTGTTGCAGATAGAGTTTACGGCGTCGTAGGTGAAAACTCCCGACCAAAGTGACAATTAAGCCAATGGATGAGAACACACCAAATCCAATAGCAGCATGTAGTGAATTATTTTTGATAGTGACCGAATCAATCCTCTCGCGCCCAAAATCAACCCTACGTTTAGTCAACTGATCTAAAGTGCCATCTTGGGAAAGTCGTTCTACAACACTGTTAATGTGAGCTGATAGCGACTTATTTAAACTGCTAGAGATAATATAAAAGTTACCTCTGATAAGAGGGCCACTGCCAGTTTTAATGTTGTCAAATAAACTCAAAAGATGCCAAGAGCAATAAAACTCAGAGATCACATAATCAAGGCCGCCATCGGCCAGTAGCAAAAAGGCTTCAGCGTTAGACTTAAAATACACCAAATCAATACCGCTGGTATTTTTTTGCATATAACGAGCCACAAATGAGCTTTTTTTGATGCCAACACGCTTACCTTTTAAGTCACCAAAGTCATCGATTTGCGCTTGTCCTTTACGGTTGTATGCAGCGGCATAAGTTGTATTCAACGGCTTAGAGTAAGTCAACAATGGATGACTGGCTGTGCTATCGGCTACAAAGGCAATACCACTTGTCTCTTGGCTTGCAATAGCATCAACGACTTCAGTCAAATTGCGCTGTTCTAGCAATAGACTGATATCCATTTCATCGGCAATATACTGTGCTAACTCAGGATTAAATCCTCTTTCGTGATCACCCTCACGCCATTCAAAAGGCGGTGTATTACTATGAATATAAAGTGTCAACTCTGCTGAAACAATCGGCACACAAAAACAGGAGAATAATAAAGCAATGAGGCGCTGCAGACGACTAACATAAAGTAACCAAGTCTGAAAAATACCTTGCCCCATGGTAACCAACACCCCTTATTTTCGACACGGTTAAAAAAACTGCCATTAACACTACTATTCTGTATATCAAAGTCTGTTCAATTTTCCAACAGATTAGTTAAACAAAGCGGTAAAGTTAGCTATCACGCAATAAAATCGACAAAACATGATCTACTAACCATTGCACAAGCTCATCTAATAAGAATCATTATCAAAACTTTCCAAAACGCATAGTCACTAGTGCCCACCGCAAACTTTGAGGGCTAGTATAAACCCCATCACAAATCATTTACCTGCATTACACCATCCACCGTAATTTGGTTGATAATGAGTTCGTATTCTCGGTTTATACTAAGCAGGAGCTATAAAAATGAAAGATGATAAAATAAATATCGAACGTCGCAATTTTATAAGCAAAAGTGCTGTACTTGCCGTTTCAGCAGGTGCCGCTGCTGTAGCTGCGACCCCTACCGTCGCCGTAGCCAAGCAAACAACCAAGGATACAGCTCCTATCGCGGTAAAGGGTTACATCAAAGATCCCAAGAACCTAAAACAAGTTCTTACCAACGCTAAGAAAATAATGGATACCTGTGCCGCCTGCGATATAGCTGGCCCAGGTCGCTGTAACGGTAAAGGCCCATGTGGTGAGTCCACTCCAGGTATGGGTGGTAAGCGCAAGAATTTCGTCAACAACATTGAAGCTTTTGAAAAGCTGCACTTCAATATGAACACTATTCACAACATAAAAAATCCAAATACCGAGCTGGAGCTGTTTGGTGTGAAATTGAGCATGCCTATTCTGACGGGGATAACGGGTGGTCTGACTTACAACATGGGTGCTAAAGGCAAACTGGCTTTTGACGGCACTGAGATGACTGAAGCCAAGTTTGTACGCGGCATCGTTGAAGGTGCATACAACGCTGGCACCTTAGGCTGGGCAGCTGACGGTATCGGCGATCCGATCGAGACCTACCGCGAACGCCTTACCGTAGTAAAAGAGTTTAAAGGCCGTGCTGCGGCACAGATTAAACCTCGTACTCAAAATGAGATCTTCGAGCGTATCGATGCTGTTCAAGCTACTGGCGCCCCATTCTTTGCCATCGACATTGACTCTGCAGGCCGTGCTGCTCGTGCTCTACCTGGCAAGACCGTTGAGCCAAAAGACGTTAAGAAATTACGTGAGATCGTTAACTACGCAAAAATCCCATTCATCGCCAAAGGGATAATGACCCCTGCAGAAGCGCTGATGTGTGTTGAAGCGGGCTGCGCAGGTATCGTTGTATCAAATCACGGTGGACGCGTAATGAGTTCTACTCCAGCCTCTTTGGATGTGCTACCTGGTATCGTTAAAGCCGTTCGCGAGAAAAACTCCGATATAGTGATCCTATTTGACTCAGGTGTTCGCGATGGCGGAGATGTGCTGAAAGCACTGGCTCTGGGTGCCCAAGCTGTACTGGTTGGTCGCCCATTCCTGCGTGCCAGCCTAGGTGGTGGTGCCAAAGGTGTAGAGATGATGTTTAAGAAGTTCCACACCCAGTTGGTATCCACCATGGTGCTGGCTGGCGTGGCCGATCTGAAAAACATCTCTGCGGACATCATCTACAAGGAGGCGTAAATGGGCCAAATAATACAAGGTGGCCTGCTCGCATCTTTGGCCATGGTGGTGGCTCTGACTGCAACGTCCCTCAGCGCCACCCCAACCTCCCAAAACCGCGAGTATGGTGGCGGTGGACAAGGGCCTGTAGTGTTCAGCTTTGAAACTCATGCCCGAGGTGGGGGACTGGTCTGTGAAGACTGTCACTCCCCCAACGGTACAGGTTTATTCGAGCCAAAGCGCTACGAGTTCAAAATGCACGACCACAACAAAGGCAAATTTTGTTGGGCCTGCCATGACGGCAAACAAGCCGAGCAAACCTGTGATAGCTGCCACTATTGAAAATCAAGGTTTCGAGCAAGAATGCTCGGAACCACCTATTAAATAATCGGCCATAAGCGACCGTGTTTAGAAAACACCATATTGTTCTGCATTACTGACCTTGCCCAGTCTGTTATGAATTAGGCTTCTCCTACATGAATGTAGAGGCTTAGGTTCAGCTAGGAACAATAAACCTGTGCGCTATAGCACTTTTAATGCCCACTGAAATCATGCATCTTGACGTATAACAGGGATAAACTGGGGCAAGCCCAAAAGATTTCCACTACGCACGTTAAAAATCAGCATAGCTTTTCATGTGAAATGGCCAATTTTTTATATATTGAAAATAATGTTATACTGGCCATTTATGGTTATAAAAACTCTAGCAAGCCACCGATTCATCTCCTATGATTATTCACCTAAGTTAACAGTAAGAGTAAAGTACTCAAACCAAGCAATACCGAGATACCTTGCCAGAACCTCACAGGATCTCGCTCTAATAATGAATGCCCCATTTCTGGTTTGTCCCAATTAACCAGTGGCTGATTGAGTTCATATAACAGCTCACTGGTATCGCTCTGACGGCTAGAGGGATCGAAGCTTAGAGCTTTCTTTAATGGTGGGTCCATCCACAAGGGAATAAGAGGGTTAAGCTCATAACACGGGGTGTAAACCAGCTTGAGGTAATCTTTTTTGGTGCGACATTGTGCCAATTTTCCTTTGAATGGCAGCTGGCCGGTAAGCATTTCGAAGGCGATCACAGCCATTGAAAACAAGTCGGCGGTGTTGGTTACCCGGTAACCTAATACACTCTCGGGAGCGGAATAGTCTGCGGTTCCTAGAATGCTATCTCGTTGAAGAGGTGTGGCAATTTCGGCAATACCCTTGATATGACAAGAACCAAAATCGATAAGTTTTATCTGTCCCTCATAGGTCAATAAAATATTATCAGGTTTAAGATCTTGGTGTATGGTCTCTTTACGATGAAACGCCCTAACACCAGATTCTATCTGTTTTAGTAACAGCAATACCTCTTGCACCGAAGCCTTAGGATTACGAGTGATCCAGCTACTCAGTGACAGTCCGTTGAGGTGCTCTGTGACATAATAAAGCGCACTTTTTTCTCGGTCTCTGTCTAATAACTTCACCACGTTAGGGCTATTTATTCTGTGACCTATCCAACTCTCTAGCATAAAACGTTCAATATAGGCCGCATCATCGAGATAATTAACCGAGGGCGTCTTAATGCAACGCTTGTTGCCATCGGCATCGGATGCTAGGTATACCTGACTGCGTTGACTCTGATGTAAAATCTGCTCTATCAGGTAACCGTCTAGCTTCATTCCCTCAGACAATGGAGGAGGAAAAGGCAACTTAGATAGCCTCTGATAAAGATCATCAATATTTAACTTAGGTAAGGTGTCTATAGATAACAATTGACAGCTGACATTGTCCAAACTGCCCGCATCGACGGCCTGAGAGCACAATAGCCTGCAAAACTCATCGTGACCTGCTATACCTGATTCGGATTTCAAACCTAATGTAGACTCAGGCTCTGATTCAGGCAAAAAACCAGACAATTTAATGGCCAAGTCCTGATCACTGATAACGTCATGGATCCCGTCTGTTGTTAATAGATAGAGATCGCCTCGCTTTAATTCAAGCTTACGATAGTCCACGTCCAATTTAACATCTAAGCCTAAAGCCCTCGCCAGATAACGCTTGTCCTTGCCAAGTACAGTCACATGATCCCGACTCAGGCGCTCAAGCTTACCCGCCCTAAACCGATAAGCTCTGGAGTCACCCACATGAAATAGATAAGCACTACAAGATTTAAAAATAAGGGCGGTAAAGGTACATATATAGCCCCGCTGCGCCTCTCGGTAGTCCTGACCCAAGCCATAAAGCCATCGATTCAGCGCAGTGAGTACTTTAGAACTGGATTTTTCGACGCTCCAAGTATCTGGCGTCGAATAATAATCAGAAATAAAGTTGCTGATACTTATGCCGCTGGCTTTCTCTGCCGCTTCCGCAGCGCTGACGCCATCACAAATTACCGACACTGCCCCCTTCGTCGTCAGCATCAAACCATCAGGAATACGGATGCCAATAGCATCTTCATTAGTGGATTTAGCCCCACTTGTAGAAAACTGACCAGCCCCAATCTTAAGATCTCCACTCAAAGGTAGGCTATCTTTAATAGACGGCTCTCTTGTGAGAGCCAGAGCAGCTTTAGAGGTAAGGTCTAAATCATTTTCCACTGGACTTTCACTTAATGACGTCGCGCCAGATACTGGCATATCATGATCCCTTTTCTGTCTAGTTAATTGACACTTATCAAGGTCACTTCACCGTCCTCATTGACCTCAGCTATATGTCCCTTAGGCTCAGTAAGAAACAGCAGACTCACAAGACCCAGCACCGCACTGGCTGCGATAACATAGAAGAAAACCTGAGTAGACACTATAGAGTAGACCGTTAGAAAGAATACGGCTCCTACATTACCATAAGCTCCAGTCATGCCAGCAATCTGGCCGGTTAAGCGACGCTTAATCAAGGGAACAGCGGCAAATACGGCTCCTTCACCACCTTGGACAAAGAAAGAGCAAGTCATCACCATAAAGACCGCCAGAGGTAATGACCAATCAGAGGTGATCTGCGCCATGCCCAAGTAACCCAGTGCTAGGCCTGCAGTCAAAATCATCAGCGTTGGCTTACGACCAAATCGGTCACTTAACCAACCACCACCAGGTCGCGAAACCAGATTCATAAAAGCATAGCTTGATGCCAACATACCCGCTTGAGCCAGACCAACCTCGAAAGTTTCGGCAAAATACAGAGGCAGCATAGAGACCACAGCAAGCTCTGAACCAAACGTAGAGAAATACAGCACATTCAATACCGCAACCTGCTTGAAGGGATAACGCTCAAACTCAGGTACCGGGCCATCAAAAATATATTTGTTCACTTGATAGGTTTGGTACAAGTCAATGATTAACACACTAACCAAGACACCATAAATCCCATAAACTTCCATCTGAGTGAACATGTTGACACCAGCTGGCGATAACTTCCAACCCAGTAATGCTAATGTGGCATACATGGGTAATTTCATCAATATAAGAAGGGCTAAATCCCCCTTGCTTGTCACTTCTAAGGCCCCTGCCTTCTTGGGCTTAAAGTAGGTAGAACCTTTTGGTGTATCGGAAACATTGAAGTAGTAGATAAAGGCGAACACAAAACTTAACACGCCAGTAAACCCTATGGCATATCTCCAGCCATTATCTCCACCAAAAGCAATGGCAATAGCAGGTAAAGTGAACGCCGCGGCGGCCGAGCCGAAATTACCCCAGCCACCATATATCCCTTCCGCCGTTCCCAGCTCTTTCGCTGGAAACCATTCGCTAACCATACGAATACCGATGACAAATCCTGCACCGATAAATCCTAGTAAGAAGCGAGCCAAGGCTAACTGCTCAAATGTTTCCCCTAATGCAAACATGAAACAGGGAAAACTACACAAAACCAGTAATACCGAGTAGGTCAACCTAGGACCAAACTTATCGGTCACCATACCGATGATAATTCTTGCAGGTATCGTTAGCGCCACATTGAGGATCAACAGCGTCTTTATCTGCTCATTGGTCAACCCCAGACTTTCGGCAATCAGCCCCATCAAAGGGGCGGCATTAAACCAAACCATGAAACTGATGAAAAAAGCCATCCAGCTGAGATGCATTATTTTCATTTTTCCCGAAAAAGAGAAAATATTAAATTTTTCAGAACTCATCATTATCTCCTTATACTAATGAATTATTACAAGCACTCTTCACGAGTACTTTGCCGTCTTCGCACTTAATCTGGTAGACCTCAACACTTAGCGTCTTATCTTCGATACAAGAGCCATCGCGTAAACTGTAATGTTGTTTATGCAGTGGAGACGCGACAAAAATGTCCCCTTCAAGGTCACAGATAAGCCCTCGGGATAGCACGCTCACGCCAGTGGCGGGGTCGATATTATCCAGAGCAAATAATCCCTGTTCACCTAAGTTAAAAATAGCGATAGCCCTGTTTTCAAACCAAGCCGCGACTCCACCAAACTCTGGTAATGCAGTTTCTTGACAAATATTGACCCAATTCATACTTCTCACTCCTTTAAGCCAATGGCCTTACTTAGATAATTCAATAATCTCTTCAACATCTGATACATCTCTTAATGGTGCATCTTCAGGCAAATTTATAATGGCAATATTCCCGACTGCTCCCACAGGGGATTTTTGACCTCGACTATAACGGTATTGTTCGACATCAATATTGGGCATTTTTTCAGGGTTAACAAACTCACTGAAACGAGATAAGAATTCCGGACTTTCAAGGCTAGTTCGCCACTCACACTGATAAGTTGAAATCACTTTTTCCATCTGAGCTTCAAGTTCGGCTGACACACCAAGACAATCATCGATGACCACAGACTTAAGGTAATCTAGGCCTCCCTCTAAAGACTCAAGCCACACTGAAGTACGTTGCAAGCGGGCAGCCGTCTTAGCGTAGAAAATCAAGATACGATCGATATAAGTCACCAAATCAGCAGTAGATAAATCAGTGGCAAACAGATCCCCATGACGAGGGCGCATGCCACCATTGCCACCCACAAACAGGTTCCAGCCTTTATCGCTGGCAATCACCCCTATATCTTTGCTCTGGGCCTCGGCGCACTCTCGAGTACAACCTGATACTGCAAACTTAATCTTATGTGGGGCGCGTAAACCCTTGTAACGGTTTTCCAGATCTATCGCCAAACTGATTGAATCTTGCACCCCATAACGGCACCAAGTGTTGCCAACACAGGACTTAACCGTTCTTAAAGACTTACCATAGGCATGGCCGGTTTCGAAGCCCTGTTCAATCAACTCTTGCCAAATCATCGGTAGATCAGAGAGTTGAGCCCCAAAGAGATCGATGCGTTGACCACCGGTGATCTTGGTATAGAGGTCGTGCCGTTTAGCTATCTCTCCCAAGGCAATTAATTTATCTGGAGTAATTTCACCACCCGCGATACGAGGCACTACAGAATAAGAGCCATCTTTTTGAAGGTTACCTAGGTATGCATCGTTGGTATCTTGTAAGTTGGCATGTTGGATATTGAGTACATACTCATTATCTAAAGTGGCAAATATTGAGGCGGCCACAGGTTTACAGATATCACAGCCGAGGCCTACCGATGCAGCTTGATCCTTACCATGGGTCTTTATTAGGGTTGTAAAATCACTTATTTCCTCAACCTGACACAGATGGAACAACTCCTGCCGATCGTATTCGAAGTGGCAACAAATCCCCTTTTCAGTCTCTAAGCCTTGTTCTTCCATAGTTTGAGTGATCACACTCTGGACCAATGCACTACAACCACCACAGCCTGATGCCGCTTTGGTGCAGGCTTTAACTTCAGCCAGACTATGAGAGCCTGCCTGAACACTCGCCACTATGTCAGCCTTAGTAACCTGGTGACAGGAACAGATAATCGCGTCATGTTTCATCTCGACGCTAGCGCCCTCTTCCTGTTGTAGTAAATCGACAGCTGAACAGGTCAGTTCATCTCCTGACAAATATTGATTTAACAGCAGGTTGTAATCGCTGGCATCACCAACAAGAACAGCGCCTTTAAGATAACGACCAGACTCATCTAACCAAAGTTTCTTATAAGTACCAGCTTGATTATCGGTAAGCTCAACAAACTGCGCCTTATCAAAACCCCGACTTTCACCGATTGAAGCAACATCTACCCCAAGCAGTTTAAGTTTAGTGCTCATATCGGCGCCTTCAAATTTTACTAAACTCGAAGATTTACCATCCTTACTTGCACCGACTTTAATATGTGATACCGCCGCCCTTGCCATCTGATAACCTGGCGCAACGAGTCCGAATATTTTCTGCTGCCAGAGGGCACACTCGCCTATGGCGTAAATATCATCGACAGAGGTTAAGCAGTTGTCATTAATAACAATGCCACCACGCTCACCAACTTCGATGCCGCTTTGTCTAGCTAGGCTGTCCTGTGGGCGAATACCAGCCGAGAAAACAATCATGTCAGTTTCAAGAAAAGTATCATCATTGAAGTTCATGCGGTGAAGCGCTGATTCACCGGCAACGATAGCCGTAGTCGCCTTGCTGGTATGTACCGATACTCCAAGCTGCTCAATCTTGTCACACAGCAGTTCACCCGCCTTATCATTAAGCTGCACTGGCATAAGTTGAGAGGCAAACTCCACCACATGAGTCTCTAACCCTAAAGTCAACAAGGCATTGGCGGCCTCTAAGCCCAATAACCCCCCACCAATAACCACTCCAGATGTAGATTTTTCAGCGGCTTGCTGTATCTGCTCTAGATCTTCTATAGTGCGGTACACCATGCACTGAGGCCTATCTTTACCCTCGATAGGTGGAACGAATGGATAAGAACCAGTGGCTAACATAAGTTTGTCATAAAACCAAAAATCACCATCTTGGGTATGTAGACACTTATTCTCGATATCGATTCGAGTCACCTCTTTACCAAGGTGCAGAGTGACCCCCTGTTTGGCATAAGTATCTACATCTGCCAACATCAAACTATCGGCACTGCCAGTTTCAAAATATTTAGACAACTGCACCCTGTCATAGGCTGCTAATTGCTCACTGCCAAATACTTCTATATTAAATTGTTCATTGAGTCCTTGATCACAAAGCTGCTCTATAAAGTGATGGCCAACCATGCCATTACCTACAACCAGTAATCTAGGCTTACGCTCAAAATCTGTTTTTACACAACCCATAACGCACTCTCCATCTCTTTATTCATCAGCAGGTGTTAATAAGCAAAGAAGCTCCATGACTTCAAATAAAAACACGGCCCGACTACCGATAGTTTTTTACTTACTGTTTACACTGCAGCGAATATGCCAACAAACATAACGGCGTAAGCAATTGATTTTAAACTTATTGTATAAAATTGGGTTTGAATAAAGGAGATATAGCGCACAATTAAGGCGCTTCTGCACCATTTTGGGAGGGGGAGAATAAAGATTCAATAAAACAAGCTTAAGAAAAATAATTAACTGAATGACAATTGATAAACTAACGGCTCGATGGTGATCCCACTGGCACTGGCTTATTTTTTCCAGTTTTATGAGTTGCAATAGCCTATTAAGACTCACTTCACCGAGTACAAGGACCGTCCTACAGAATTGTAATAAACTCATCAGGCTTTATTACAGCCAAGCTTGGGCATTCAACACTAGAGGAGTTGAATAAAATGTATCAGTCTTAATAAAACTCCTAGCTCTATATCGGTATTGCGAGTCCTAGCAAATATGTTGACTGATTATTGTAGATAAAATAGTTAAAATAGTCATCTTGCCCCCCAGGCCTGCTCGGCTAAGCGTTCAGCTTCCGCAACAGATTTACACTTACCTTGCAGCAAATAAACAGCCGACAATGTGCTGATCACACTCGCCTGTGCAACTTGATCCAATTTATCTAATGTAGATCCAGATAGAGGTGGATGACTCACATTGACGCTAACATCACTTTGATCCCAGATCTGACTCAATATCAAACGAGTTTGCTCAGGGGAAACTGCAAGCTCTGATGTCAAACTTTTCATGCCCACAAAAGCCTCAAGACGGGTAGGAAGATGAATGACTTGGCTATTAAGCCGTGATGTGATGGTCAGTTCAGTGGAGATCCTCGGATTAATCTCAGTTTCTCCCTGAACCCCTTTAAAAATACCGACTCTACCTTTAACTGCAAAAGCTTGCAGGGAAGAATTGACATCCGTGCTATTGAAACTGATATTTAGATTATGATCTAAGTGGTTGTCAAACTTATTTTGGCAGGAGTTATCTAAAAGGGGAGGATCTATACACGCTTGAGCCATTAATTTAGCGACCTTATCATGCATTTTATCCAAGCCTGGATGAAAATAGCTACGGAGGCTAACAGGAGCATTAGCCGGATTAGTACAACGAATGGCTATCTGGAATAAACTTCTTAAGCCTAACTCTTGATGTAATTCGCGAAACTGTGCTACCAAGGGTGAGAAATTATCAGCATCGACATAACAGATCCCCACAGCATCTAATGCAGCCAAAGCCTCTTCAGGATTACTTGCTTTGGGAATATTGAGTTGCTCAACATAATCTGCAATATGTTGTCTATGACTAAGTGATCTAGGGTCTCCATGCAGTAGTACCCGCTCACCTTGACTGGCAAGCACTTTTGCAGCGAGTAATAGCCAGGGCAATAATTCTCGTTTGCCAGCATAACAGGGCCAATCTATGCTCACATCGAGAGTTGACCATTTAACACTAATGCTTGACTTGATCCCTAAGGCTGCCCCGGCAACTTCATCACTGGTTTCTCCCCTGACCCGCATCAACATTAGGGCCGCAGCGAGCTGAACCTTGCTGCCAATACCATCACAGAAACCACTGATAAGAAAATAGGCCTCATTCAAGGTCAATGGTCGTGAGCCTTTTTCACCACGTCCTAATGTTTTTATCAAAGCTTGATAGGCTTTTTCCATAGATACAACAGCCTCTTATTATTTTAATTAACAACAGATGAAGAATACAATTCGTACCAGTACAGTACTTCTAATTCATAAAGCCCCCATTGCCCTTAGTTAGCCGAAAGAAGATCGTCTGGCTCTTCCATAGTATGTGAATACTGGCTGATAAGCCTAGCTAGCTCTTGACCCACAGAAACGACTTTGCCAACGATCATCAAAGTCGGGCCCGTAACTTGGAGTTGACTAGCAATTTCGGCCATAGTTCCTAATGTAGCAAAAGTTAATTCTTGTTCGACTCTTGCACCGTTACAAATAAATACCATCGGTAGCTGAATGCTTGCTCCAGCCGTTAACAGACCATGTGCAATATGTGCCGCCTGCTCTTTACCCATATAAAAGACGAGTGTCGATTGTGCCGAAAGCAAAGCCTGCCAGCCGATGCCACTCTGGGAAGGGCTATCGATCACGGTTCCAGTCACAAACGTCACAGATCTCGCCACGCCTCTATGAGTCAAAGGGATCCCAGCACTAGCAGCGCAGCCTAATGCAGCTGTGATACCGGGGACAAATTGACTGGATATACCATGTTTAGCTAAAAAAATAGCCTCTTCACAACCGCGACCAAATACATTAGGGTCGCCACCTTTTAATCGTACAACCTTCAGTCCTCGCTTAGCACTGTCCACCAGCAGTTGGTTTATATCATCTTGCTTTGCACTCGGCATACCACACCGCTTACCAGCAAAGTGCATCGTACACTCACTATCTGCCAGCTCAAGTATGTCTTCACTGACCAAACTGTCATAAATAATGGCTTCCGCAGAGGAGATAAGACGCGCGGCTTTCAGCGTCAAAAGTTCGACATCACCGCAGCCAGCGCCAACAATAGCCACTTCACCCAAAGTAGAACTCTTCATGCTTTTTGTATTTATGATGTCCTTCAACTCAAGTATATCAGCACTCTTCATCTCTCATCTGCCACTTTTATTATAGAATAAGTAGATAGATTGCAACCGACACGCCAAAAGTTAAGCAATTGATATTTATATTCATTAATGGCTACCCTCATAAACAATGCCGGATTTGAACTACAAACGTGCAACAAGTCGCACCAAAATAGGACAAAATAATATCTGCGCGAATTCAGAGTAATCCTAAACCATAGGTTCAAAGGAAGTAATGACAAGAAGTCTACACATAAAAATGGGAGCCTAAGCTCCCATTTTATCAATTACTATAACTCATCAACTAATTTCAGTTCTAGTTTAGAAAGACTCTGGTGTGCGACCATCATCGTGGCAGCTATCACATGCTGGCTTGTCACCTACATTCATGTCATGGGGAGCATGACAATCGGCACATATCAAGATGTCCTCATGTGGTTGGTGTACAGCATCCATCTCAGCGAGTGTACCGTGACAACTTTGACATTGCTCAAACTCAAATTCACCATCAGCCGATGGCTCACCATCAGCGTGACAAGCTTCGCAGCCATCCATCTCAACATGCATTTCTGCAAGCTCTTGTGGCTCAGCCATCGCAACCGGTGATAAAGCTAATGCTGCCATAGCTGCACCAAATAATGCACTTAGTATATTTTTACTCACATTTATATCCTCTTTTAATGACAGCTTGTGGAATTTTATTAGTTAACCCCATCCTGCTCTCAACAATCTTAGTACGACATTGCATAAAATAGCTAAGGAACGGCAAATACACAAATTTATTAAGTTAATTTTATCGACAAAGCAACATCAAAACTGTGCACTTAATCAAGTTACCTTATCACTCACGTTGTAAATCCAGCAATATTGGGACGCTGGTCACATGTCGAGTATGTAAATCAACATTGAAACTGTAATGTTATTAAAAACTAAATCGGGTAATCGCTATGCAATAAATCACCCATCTTGAGGTAGAGCAGAGATAAAAAATCAGGAGCCTAGGCTCCTGTTATTTTTATAGAAATCTCAGGTAATGATTAACTAGCACGTAACGCTTGAATACGTTTCTCTAATGGTGGATGACTCATCATCAATTCAGACATAGACTTTTTACCGTTAATGCCCAATGCAGACATTTGTGCAGGCATAGCACCTGTAGCAGGTCCTTGGCGTAAACGCTCAAGTGCGGCAATCATCTTGTCCTTACCCGCAAGCTTAGCAGCACCTTCATCGGCTTTATACTCACGAATACGAGAGAAGTAAGCCACGATAATAGAAGCCAAAATACCGAATAACATATCGAGAACAAATACCACCCCCATATAAGCGAACATGCCTAGGCCTTCACCCTCTTCATCATTACTGGAAATGAAGTTATCAATAATGCCAGCCACAACACGTGCAGCAAAGATAACAAAGGTATTCACCACCCCTTGAATAAGTGTCAGAGTCACCATGTCACCGTTTGCCACATGACTGACTTCGTGAGCAAGTACACCTTCAATTTCATCTTGATTCATGCCATAAAGCAAGCCGCTACTCACTGCAACTAAGGCTTTATCTTTGCTTGGTCCTGTGGCAAAAGCATTTAACTCTTCAGACTGATAGATAGCCACTTCAGGCATTTTGATCCCTGCTTTTTCTGCCTGACGAGCGACAGTCTCAACAAGCCAACGTTCGGTATTATCACGAGGCGTGGTGATGACTTCACAGCCCATGGTCTTCTTAGCCATCCACTTAGAGATAGCCAGACTGATGAAGGCACCGCCAAAGCCAAAAATAGCCGCGAAGACGAGTAAGCCTCCCATGGTAGAGGTATTAACACCGAGTAGTGACATTACAATTGATGCCACCAGTAAGATTGCCATATTGGTCGCAATCAATAAAAAAATACGCATTAAATAAGCTCCTGTTGGGTACTTGAGTACCTGATGTTGTGTTCTAGAGACATAATATGTCCTAATGACGAGAATTCAAGGGGGAAAGAGTAAAAAAATTTACGTCTGAGCAAATTCAACTCAATTCTGGGTCATAATAAAGGAGGTGCAGTCTATGAGGTGGACATTAAGCAAAGCTTAAAAATGCTTTAGATACTCAATATCCGCTGGAAATAAACATTAATCTTGGTTAATCAGATAAACTTACTCTACTTAAATCATGCATCTTGAGGTAGAACAGGGATATGTCTAAACAGAAATGTTTCCAGGTGCAGCCTTTACCTACCTACATAAATAAATAAGCTAACAATCAGCAGTCTGCTAAGCCAAAGCCGTCAGACTCAGGTGTTCTGCTGCGGCCTTCGCGCTAACCTCATTAAGATAGGGCACTACGCCTAAACAGGGGGATACCATCAATTGATGCAAGCTGGAAAGGTTCTCACCTAGGCAGTGGGTCTGCGGCTCAACAATATTTGCGACCCAACCAGCGACAGTTAACCCATCGGCTATAATAGCTTCATGCGTCAGCACTGCATGATTTAAACAACCTAATTTCACTCCCACGACTAAAATTACCGGAATATCTAAGGCCTGCACAAGCTCAGAGAGAAAATGCCCCCCGCCCAGAGGCAGACGCCAGCCCCCCGCACCTTCGATAAGACACACATCAGTGTCTTTAAGATCTGCACAGTCAAAACTTTGCTGCAACTTAGCCAGTATTGCGCCAGGACGGAGGTCTACACCCGTCTGTAACGCTGCAATATGCGGCGCAATCGCAGGTAAGAAAGAGATAGGGTTCACTAGATCATACTTTAACTCAATGCTGGACTGTTCGATGAGTGCCAGAGCATCACTGTTTCTCAACCCCATCTCAGTGGGATCACAACCCGAAGCAACAGGTTTAAGACCTAATGTACGACCATAATTCAGGCTCTGGCTCATTTTATACAAGAGTGCCGCTGTGACTAAGGTCTTACCGCTATCTGTATCTGTTCCAGTGATGAAATACTTCATGGGTTAATCGCTTCGCTTTTTTGCTGAGTTTTTACAGAAATAAAAGCAATCTGATAAGTCAGGGGGAAACCTTGTGAAGTACGGTTCAGCTCAGCTAACGCCAATAACTTTTGCCAATCGCCTCTGCCACGGAGCCACTGGTTTTGCTTGGCCTTATCACTGATATTAGCGTGAATTGAGGCACCGACACCTTTGATGGAATACAGTAGTGACTTAAGATCGGTAAAGTAGAGACTAATCGCTGTTGTTTCTGCCGAAATAATCTGCCACTTGTCTTTATTAAAATAAGTTAAAATCTCCTCCATCGATTTGAATGCATTTACCCTAAAACCTAACTTTACAAGCTCTGATAAGCTGTCTTGGGCAACAATCGCTAAATGATACTCACCCCCAGGTTTTAGCACCCGAGCCGTCTCATTTACACTGCTAGAAAGATCACTACACCATTGTAGGGCGAGATTGGAATAGGCATTATCTACCGTGTTATCAGACAAAGGAATAGATTCAGCATTGGCACAAATCGTCTGATAATCTGGAAAATCTAGTTTAACTTGCTCGAGCATACCTTGAGCGACATCTAATGCTATCACTTGTTTTACCGGTGAAAACTGACTGAAATCAGTCCCTGGGCCGGCACCTATATCCAACAGTACTCCACAGGGGTTCATAGAGTTAAAAAGCTGCCTGCTCGAGAGTTTCTGCACTTTGTCATGTTCATGGTAGTGCTTGGCTGCTGCGGAAAACACCTTAGCAACAATCTGATTGTTAATATTTTGTCCTACCCTTTGCTTCACGACTTCGGGCTCCTCATATTATAAATGATGATCGGTGCCATCTTTTATAGCATTCGATATACGGGTTGAACCTAAGCTAACACTCAATCCATCCACTAATTTGTCGATATCATCACGAGTGTGTATAGCCGTAATGGTCATTCGTAACCGCGCAGAGCCTTTTGGCACCGTTGGAGGACGAATAGCCCCGACCCAGAGTCCTAGCTGCTTAAGTTTATCAGCCACCAGTAATGTTGTGTCTACATCACCCAAAAACAAAGGCTGAATTGCAGTATTAGACTCTGATAACTTAATGCTGGCCAGCTGACATTGCTGCCTAAAATAGGCAATATTATCAGCGAGTCTTTGATTCAGCGAAAGATCGCTATCAATTAAATCCACTGCGGTTAAAGCAACCCAGGCATTCACCGGCGAAATAGCAGTCGAATAGATATACTCCCTAGCATTAGAGACCAGAAAATCGATCACCTGCTGGCTGGCTAAGATAGCCGCGCCTTGACAGCCTAAAGCCTTACCAAATGTCACCACCTGGATATCGGCAATATTCGCATCAACTAATGGCGACATCTGCACGCCAAAACCATGGGCATCATCGATAATCAGACTAACATTATTGCGTTTACAGAGTGTAGACAGTGATGAGAGTGGTGCGATATCACCGTCCATGCTAAAAATACTCTCAGTTACCAAGGCTATAGGGACTTGTTGGCTCATGATGCGTTCGGCGCTGGTGACATCATTGTGTAAAAATCGCTTCAACTGAGCTTTGCTGTCTCTTAAGCCATCGATGACCGAAGCATGCATTAACTTATCAGTCATCACCGTATCCCTTGAGTCGAACAAGGTCTTCATCAGTGCTGTATTGGCACTGAAACCCGAACAAAATAACAGGCCAGCCTCGTGCCCTGTTATCTGGCAGAGCCTCTGTTCCAAAGCTAAATGAGCTTCGCTGTAGCCCGTCACTAATGGCGATGAACCACTGCCAACACCGTAATGTTTAGCACCGAGGTACATGGCATTGATTAATGTTGGCGAGCGACTTAAGCCAAGATAATCGTTACTGCTAAAATTCAGGTAATGTTGCCCCTCAAGCGTGAACGATAATGCACCCGACAGTTTAAGGTTTATTTCGCTGGGTAAACTTGCCGAAATAGCATGTCTGCGCCGCAGCAAGCCTTGATTTTCAAGCTGAACCTGAGTATTTTTAATTTTTTCAAGTAAATAAGAAACACTCATCTAAATTTATAGCGCTGCTGCATCATAAAAAGCCGAACTCCGTTTATCCCTAATGGCGTTTGACTTAGCCGTCGCTTTGGCAAACACGGCTTTATCATCTTCTACCGTGGTATATTTTCCCTGCTCAGGATGTAAGCCCAGACGCTTAAATAGGGTCATATCTTCATTTTCTTCCGGATTATTCGTCGTGAGTAACTTACAACCATAAAAGATGGAATTAGCTCCGGCGAAGAAACACATGGCCTGCATTTCATCTGACATTTTCTCACGGCCTGCAGACAGGCGAACCCTTGAATAAGGCATTAAAATCCGCGCCACGGCAATGGTGCGAACAAATACTAGAGGGTCGAGGTCTTCAATATTCTCAAATGGCGTACCAGCAACTTTGACCAGCATATTAATAGGTACCGAATCAGGATGCTGCTCCATGTTCGCCAACTGTTGTAACAAACCAGCACGATCGCTAGCTTGTTCACCCATGCCTATAATGCCACCGGAACACACCTTCATACCTGCGGCTCGAACATTGGATATAGTATCGAGCCTGTCTTGATAAGTTCGGGTAGTGATGATGTCACCATAATATTCAGGAGAGGTGTCTAAATTATGGTTATAGTAATCTAGGCCTGCCTCTGCCAGCTCATCGGCTTGTTCAGAAGAAAGCATGCCTAGGGTCATGCAGGTCTCCATGCCCATACCTTTGACTTCGCTGACCATATCTTTCAAATAAGGCATGTCTCTTGGATGTGGGTTACGCCAAGCAGCCCCCATACAGAAACGTGAAGCACCAGCAGCCTTGGCACTACGGGCCTCGGTCAACACCTTGTCAATTTCGATTAAACGCTCCTTCTCCAAACCCGTGTCGTAACGGGCACTCTGGGGACAATATTTGCAATCTTCGGGGCAAGCACCCGTTTTAATCGACAATAATCGGCTGATCTGCACTTCATTTGGATCGAAAACCTGACGATGTAAAGAATGTGCCTTGAAAAGCAAGTCATTCATAGGCAAAGAAAAAAGATCTTCAATTTCATTGCGTTGCCAATCATATCGCAGCAGCATTCCTGACATTTAACTCACCTTTTTGGCTTAATATAATTCATTTTTATCTTGCCTAGGATACCTGTAGGTCGTAATCTGTCAACTTCAAATGGTCATCTTAGTTTACTAGTGGTTAATATATGAGCGAATGCAATTCCGATATCAGTCCTAGCGTCTCAGTGCAATCAGCTTCAAAGCCAAGTCATTTGACATCTAAAATTTCAGCATCAACATCGAGCATCGATTTAGAGTTCGATAAACAACACATCTGGCATCCCTACACCTCAATGAGAAATGCCCTGCCCGCGTTTGGTGTGGTATCGGCAAAAAAGTGCGAACTCACCTTAGATGATGGCCGTCTGCTTATCGATGGTACTAGCTCCTGGTGGGCCTGTGTTCATGGTTACAGTCATCCAATTATCATCAATGCAATGCAGGAACAACTCTCCAAGCTCAGCCATGTGATGTTTGGTGGCATCACCCACCAACCTGCCATCGAACTTTCTAAAAAACTGATCGCCATGACCAGTGATAAACTGACTAAAGTTTTTTTAGCTGATTCGGGCTCTATTGCCGTAGAGGTTGCACTGAAGATGGCACTACAATATTGGCAAGGCCGAAAAAAACCGAATAAACAGCGTATCCTCACGGTAAAGTGTGGCTATCACGGCGATACTTTTGCCGCCATGAGCATCTGTGATCCCGACGGCGGCATGCACACGATGTTCGGTGACTCAGTCACTCAGCACGAATTTGTCAGTGCTCCACAGGCTTGTTTTGGTGCCCACTTTAATCCCGCTGAACTTAACGAGATACGAGCCAAACTTGAGACAATGCACAATGAAATTGCCGCAGTAATAATCGAGCCCATTCTACAAGGTGCTGGTGGCATGCGTTTCTACCACCCAGACTATCTTGTCGGTTTACGTCAGCTTTGTGATGAATTTCAGGTGCTACTGATACTAGATGAAATAGCCACTGGCTTTGGCCGCACTGGCAAGATGTTTGCCTATGAGCACGCCACAATTAATGGACAAACAATCGAAGCTGATATCCTCTGTTTAGGCAAGGCGCTTACTGGTGGTTATATTTCACTTGCTGTCACCCTATGTAGTGATGAGGTCGCACAAGGGATCAGTGACTCCCCTGCGGGTGTCTTTATGCACGGTCCCACCTTTATGGGTAACCCGCTTGCCTGCTCCGCCGCTTGTGCCAGCTTAGATCTCTTGGCCAAGAATGAATGGCAAGAACAAATCACGAATATAGAAGCTCAATTACAAACTGAACTGGCTGAAGCAATTGATTATTCACAAGTAAAAGATGTACGGGTACTGGGTGGGATTGGAGTCATTGAGATGAAATCGACTGTCAATACTGCAGAGCTACAACAGCAGTTTGTCGAACTCGGGGTCTGGATCAGGCCTTTTTCAAATCTAATCTACATCATGCCCCCCTATGTGATCACAGCAAAGCAGTTGACTAAGCTAACTTCAGCGATGAAACAGGTTGCGAGTCGCATACAAGCTCACAATGTTGAAACTGGCTTTATCAGCCACGGCTAAAGCTGCATGACTTAACTAGCCTACACTGGGTTGCTGAATTCTGGGTTTCCATTCCCACCACTGCATCTGCTCATCCCCTTGTGTGTCTAGCTGCTTATTTGATACTTGCTTAGAAGCTTCCCCCTCATCAGTCTCCTGCTTATAGGAACGGGTCTGATAAATATCCCAAGTGATCAGAT
>JBAHZX010000139.1:0-24053 GCA_037132815.1 Shewanella sp. | reverse complement strand
TGTTCCTACTGCTTATTTCTGGGTGTTCTAGTCAGTTTCCTGAACAGATTGACACTGACACATTCGTCAATATCGCTGTAACTAAGGGTAAAAATTCACACCCTGTTTCTGCCAAGACCAAGGAACAGCTTTTAGAGCAGCAGTTACTTGCGTTCCATCATGAGTGGAAGGGAACCCCCTATCGTTATGGTGGCATGAGCAAGAGAGGCGTGGATTGCTCAGCCTTAGTTTATTTGGCTTATAAAGATATTTTAGGTAGGGAGTTACCTCGAACCACGGCGGCTCAGAAAAACCTTGGGAGTCAGGTTGATAAGGTAAATTTGAAAACCGGTGATTTGGTATTTTTCAAAACAGGATGGTCTACACGTCATGTTGGTATCTACCTTGGGGATTCCAAATTCCTACACGCATCGACTAGCCAAGGTGTGATGATATCCACTCTAAATAATAGCTATTGGAAACGTAAGTATTGGCTATCTAGAAGCTTGTAGCTCAGTTTTTTTAATCCAAGTCTTTTAGTTCAAATTTCGCCATTTATACTCTGTTGCTTAGAAATAAATTTAACTTAGGCTTTGATTATTAATATTGAACAAATTTGCTCAGGCGTTCCCATAGGGTAGGTTTAACCGTGATTTATATAGGGCTATTGACTGGCCTGCCTGTTATCAGAAATAGGTTATTGCGCTGCGGTCAAAGCCTCGCCTACATGGATGTAGGTGCTTAGGTTCAGTTTGGAGCAATGCCTCTAGTGTGCTAACCCACTTTTAATTGCCACTGAAATCACGCATCTTGAGGTAGAACGCGTATAATGGGCGTAAATTATAGTAGTTTAAATGCAACTAATGTATCCAGCTTCGGTGCCATAGATTGGGCTTTCGAAGATAACACCACCAGTAGGACTTAAGATGACTAAAGCTAAAATTGGTATTGTAACTGTCAGTGATAGAGCCAGTGCAGGTGTCTATGAAGATCTCTCAGGTAAAGCAATTATTGAGGTATTGAACCAATACCTGACTTCTGAGTGGGAACCTGTTTATGAAGTGATCCCGGATGAGCAAGATGTTATTTCAGCGACGCTTATCAAAATGGCAGATGAACAAAACTGTAGCCTCATTGTTACCACTGGTGGTACCGGTCCGGCTAAGCGTGATGTGACTCCTGAAGCAACGGAAGCTGTTTGTGATCGTATGATGCCAGGTTTTGGTGAACTTATGCGTACAGAGTCACTCAAGTTTGTGCCAACTGCAATTCTTTCACGGCAAACAGCGGGTCTGCGTGGTGACTCTTTAATTGTTAACTTGCCAGGTAAGCCTAAGTCGATTCGCGAATGCCTAGATGCCGTGTTCCCTGCAATTCCTTATTGTATCGATCTGATGGGCGGACCTTTCCTTGAGTGTGATGAGTCAGTGATCAAGCCATTCAGACCTAAAGCCAAGTAAATAAGTTATGTAGACCCGATTTTGCAGGAGTGAAGCAGAAAGTCTAGGTCAATATAAAACGTCGAAGAGCCCAAAATTATCTTCGACATTTTATATTGATTCAAGGCTCTTAGCTGTATGGCTAGCAATCATGTAAATTATTTAGGGCTAGCTTCTCATCGGCATAGTCCACTTATTTATACTTGCATGATGGCTAAGTAAACCAATTTTTTGCTGAGTCATCATTTTAAAATAGTGGTGACTATCTTAAAAATATACTGAATATCCTAACGTAATGGTTCGTCCGCGTCCTTTAAAGTAGCGATCATCGTGTACTAAAGCACTTTGTGAGTAGTAAGTAATATAATCTTCGTTCAGTAGGTTTTCTACAGATAGGTTTAACTTACCTTGGTCTTCGGGGAGTTTATAAGTGATAGAAGAGTCCACTGTGGTGTAGCCATGGAATTCTTTCTCGGGATCGTCAAAGCTTTTGTCAAAGGCATAGTTTAGTTGTATAAAGCTAGATAACTGTTCATTCCATTGGCCATTCCATGATAGGGCGAGTTTGTCTGGGGCAATGTTTAAACCATCCAGTTTAGCGTCTAAATTACCGTCGTCATTACTGTCATATTTACCGTTAGTATGTGAGTAACCAAGGTTGGCTGAATGCAAAGTACTAATTCGATAGTTTAGGCTTGCTTCCACTCCTTGTATTTGGGTTTCTTGACGATTTAAAAAATAATCATCTCCGATACGTTCTAGGCGGGTGCCGAAATCAGAGCTTGATTCATAATAACTTAGATTAGCTCTAAGGTCTTGAATATCATATCGAATACCTACTTCTTTAGTATCAGTAATGATAGGCGATAGATTGAGGAAAGTATCAACATCTTGGCCTTCCTCATCGATGCCTCGTAATACACGTCCAACATCGGGCATGCCGAAACTTTCTGAGTAGTTAGCAAATAAACTGATAGAGTCTGCCGGGTTATATACCATACCAAAGTTATATAAAGTTTCAGAAAAGCTCGGATCTCCCCCTTCAACAGTGACACTGTTATTAGAAGCTAGAGTGGTATAGTTATCGACATCAAGTTTAGCGTATTCATATCTCATCCCCGTATGCAAGATTAGATTATCTAATGCTCTGAACTCAGCTTGGACAAAAGGTGCGTAATTATTAAAGCTAGACTCAGGTACCCATACGCGATCAGTTAAATGTAACGATTGCTCAGTTGTGTCATGTAGTATATCAAAACCATAAGTTAGTTTTAAATGGTTATTCATGAGGTCGTCTTTAATTAATGTCACTTTTAACCCGAGTTTATTTGACTCTGCTTTTGACTGGTCATATAAAGTACCCTCTGGTGCGATATCGATATCTTGAAAAGTGTCTGAATTCGTCGCGCCAAATAGGCCTTCAAAGCTTTGACTATAGGCTAATATTTTTAAGTCCATACCATAAAAGTCATCATTTTCGTAGTTGGTGTTTATCGTGAGAGCTCTATTGCGAGGTGCGTCGCCGACAGGGGTGCCTTTGATCGATGTTGTAGCAATACCGTTGGCTCTGTCTCCGGTTACGCTGATATAATTCATCTGACTTGTAATTATGTATGAATTTACCTGAAAACTAATCATCTGGTTTTCATCAATCCAGTAACCGATTTTAGCTAATACATCGTAGGTTTTGGAATCCATAAGATCCCCTTGGGTATTATCAACACCGACGGCATCACCATTAGCATCGGTATATAGGCCTTGGCTTTCAGCGCTAGCAGAGAATAGATAATCGATGTTACCTTTATTTCCGCTAATTCCATAAGCCAGCTTATAGCTAAGAGTATCAGAATTAAGTTTATCTGTAGGAGAGGTTGTTTGAATATTAAGGTGCTGATTAATGCTGCCGGTTTCTGGACGAAGTGTAATATAGTTTATAATCCCCCCTGTTGCCCCTAAACCGTGAATTGCATTAGAGCCATGGATCACCTCTATTTGTTCAACCATCGATAAATCAATAGTGTGTGCTGATCTACCCGTAGGCCTAAGAGGGTTAGATTGGGGTACACCATCGATCATGATCAGTGCTGTACGGCCACGGAATGTTTCGCCATTTCCTGATAATTTTTGACGTGCTGGAGAGTATGCAGGTAGCAAGTTACTCAATGCTTTGGATGAATCTGTCGAGATGCTCAGTTGTTCTTGGATTTGATCTTTAGTAATAATAGTAACAACTTGTGGTGAGACTTTTGAATTCATTTCGCTGCGGCTGGCAGTGATCACCATGATCTCATATTCTTGATCTTTTTCATCGGCTTGGGCAAAACTAAAAGGTAGAGTTGGGAGTATTGAACAGAGCAGTAAGTGAAACGGAACTTGTGAGCGGCGCATAAATAATCCTAAAATAAACAGACGTCAATAACAATGGCAATGATAATAATAAAAAAAATCAAATCAATACTATTTACATGTATTTTTATTTTTTGACGTATATGATGTCGATCCAGAAGGTACAGCTTTGTTGCTGATCGCTTTTACATAGGTATTTATCTTAAGATGGCAAGAGTTTCAGTGGCAATTAAAGTGATCTATAGCACCGGTTCATTGCTCCAGACTGAACCTAAGCACTTACATCTTTGTAGGCGAGGCTTTGACTGCAGTAGCTAGCCTATTCTATAACAGACAGGCAAGGTCAGTAATGCAGTATAAATCACTTTTAAACCCATTCTTTGGGAGTGCCTGATAAAATTTACTTCTGTGTTGCACTCTTTTTAAAGAAGTGGCTTATGAAGGAGGGACTACCATTAATTTCAACAATTAGCCTTGAACTGGATCCGCTCAGTCTACTCTGAAACCTGCTCTTTGAAGTAGAACGGGCATACATAACAATGAACTCAATTAGGTGGATTGATCTTATTTATATCAATAGATTATACATACAGTTAGTCGGCTTAATATGAGGTAAGTCAATTCTTATACTTTGTTAGCATTATCTTGTATGCTGGCGATTAAAATGAACCAGCATGTTTAAATATTTTGTATCTATATCATCCTATCTCTGACTTGAGGTCATCAATTGTTGTTAAATTTTGTACAGCAGTCAATCTTGGTAGCGAATAGAGTTTTGGTAAATATCGGTACTTCTAAGGGAAGTGAATAGTGGATCAAGAAATTAGATTTCAGATCAATCAGTGGTTAGTTAACTGGGGCATTAATACTACGCCATCAGACGGTGTGTCTACCTCTGTGATGGTTATCGCTAGTCTGATTGTCGCTATGCTGGCGTATCTGTTTGTTAATCGTGGTGTAGTGCGAGCGATGAATATTGTTATACAGAGGTCAAAAGTGACTTGGGATGATATCTTTATGCAAAATAAGGTGCTAGAGAAATTTGCTATTTTGATCCCTGTTCTTGTTCTTAGTATCTTGATTCCATTGGTATTGACTCAGCATGCTCTTATTAGCAGTATGGTCCACCGCCTTTTGAGTGTGACAATATTGGTTCTACTTATTCGTGCTGTATATGGTGCTCTGGATGCCGCCAATGAGATCGCCGATATTAACTTAGTGAGTCGTCGCCTCCCCATAAAAAGTTTCGTCCAACTGTTCAAGTTGTTTCTCTTTTTTGTCGCAATAATCATCTCTATTTCAATTTTAGCCGACCAGTCACCTTTTTACTTCCTCAGTGGTTTAGGTGTGATGACAGGTTTGGTGATGTTGGTTTTCAGGGACACTATTCTTGGTTTTGTCGCTGGAATTCAGCTGGCCGCTAACCGTATGGTGAGTCCTGGTGATTGGATTCAGATGGATAAATATGGTGCTGATGGCTCGGTGGAAGAGGTCTCGTTGACAACGGTGAAGGTGCGTAACTGGGATCAGACTATTACCATGATCCCAGCTTATTCACTGGTTTCTGATGCTTTTAAGAACTGGCGTGGCATGTCTGAGTCTGGTGGTCGTAGGATCAAGCGTTCAATTCTTATCGATATTCATTCGATTCGCTTTCTCTCTGAGGAGGATCAAGTCAAGCTAAGTAAGATTAATCTATTGAAAGGTTATTTGGAGAGAAAAGGTCAGGAAATCAATGAGTTTAACGGCAGTATTTCGGATGCTGATATACCAGTAAATCGCCGGAAATTAACCAATATTGGAACTTTCAGAGCTTATTTAAAAGAGTTTGTAGCCAATCACGACAACATACACAAAGACATGACTTTGCTCGTTCGTCAACTAGCCTCGACCAAGGAAGGGGTGCCTATTGAAATCTATATTTTCACTAACGACACACGTTGGATGATTTATGAGGATATTCAGGGCGATATATTCGACCATGTGTTTGCCATTTTACCAGAATTTGGTTTACGTGCTTTTCAGGGGCCAACAGGATCGGATATTAGAAGTTTGAAGGAAGGTTCAAGACCCTAATTTTCCCGTGTGACTAATTTCGCCAATTGCGGACCTTATGTGGCGGAAATATCGATAAACTGTGGAAACAGAGCGGCAAAAATAGTAGATGTTTGGGATTACTTATTCTTACAAGAAAAGCTCGTTTGAACATCTGTCTTGGCGCGCCTTTACTTTTAATATGTTGCAGGTCGGGGACTTTATTATTTAACTCATTGAGTTAGTATCGACCCTATCTGTATTTATGGAGAAAACCATGTTTATAAAAGCAGTGACGGCTCTATTAATGCTAGTGGCATTTAGTGCCTCAGCCGTGCCAACCGATGAAATAGCACATATATTATCTGAGCAGGAAGCGGCATGGAACCGAGGTGATCTCGATGGCTACATGCAAGGATATTGGAATAACAAGAAGATGCGTTTCGTGTCTGGCAAGACGTTTCGCTATGGTTGGGCTGAAATATTGGCGGCTTATAAGAAAAATTATCCCGATAAAGCGACCTTAGGCCAATTAAAGTTCACCATAAATGATACCAAGATGTTGAGTAATTATGCCGCCATAGTGGTAGGACGTTGGGAGCTAACCCGAGTTAAAGATAAACCTAATGGCGTGTTTACTTTGTTGGTTGAGAAAATAGATGATCGCTGGGTTATTACTCACGACCATACATCAGGTTAGCCTCATCTCAGCTATTTTTAGGGATTAACTTTGAGCTTCTACTTTAAACTGCTGCCGTCCTAAGTTGCGGCCCTTACCATCATATCTCACTTCGATGAAGCGACTATTGCCTGAGTTATCTTGTAAAATTATACTGGTTGAGCGGGTGCCATATTTCTCATGTTTAATATAAATAGATGAGAGTAGCCTTTCCCAATCCAACCCTATGCCAGTTTGTGGCAGATCTGTGTCTTTGGCACGGGTTTCATCTTTCATTATCGTTAATAGGGCGTCTATATTGGGCTCTTCTGTTGTTGAGATCGACTTCTGCAGTGCAAGTGTCCCGCGAGCCATCTTGGGCCAGATATCATCCAATGCGCCGTTGCTGATGGAATGGAAACCAGTAGATAGCCGAGTGAGAGAGTTAGCAATGCTGTTAAAGCAGTAGAGTTCATGCACATCCCCAAAAATCAAATTAAAGGGGTTGTAGTGGTTGGCATGATCACTCAGCCAATTCAAGGTGATGGGACTTTGGGTATCTAGTGCCTTGAGTACTAATTCGCCGCGGCTTCTCATCTCACTCTGCTGTCTTAGAGGATCTCTTAAGTTAGTTAATGCTGCAAACCCACTTTGTTTATTGATGCCAAGCCAAGTGCCTCCAGCTTCAAAATCTTTACCTGCTAAGATCTCATTCTTTGGTGGCCAGAAGTGTGCTTGTTCAGTGGGCCTATGATGAAATTCATCGCGATTGGCACACACAATCAGCGGATACTTAGGATGCTTATTTAAAGCAACAAATAGAATACACATTGGGACTCGACTCTAGATAGCAGTTATTACAAGGTAATCTATTTTTTACATAAGTGGTATAACAGGTGATAGAAGTTATTTAGAGGAGTTAACAAATAAGCTGAGATGATAGTGGTAAGGCTTTAGTGCCTATGCTTATGCGAATGATCTTTGGTTTTCAGCAATATGATGCGGGCCATAAACATTCTCGGGCCTAAACGTAGCAGACTAGCGGCAAATAAGCAGGCTAGAATTATCAGAGATATCATGCTTAGTGATTCAGGCATCATCATCATGGTCCATTGTGGCTGGAGTAGTGATGTTATGGCTAAGAGAACGATGATGAGTCCGATGATCCCCGCCCTCTGTGTCCAACTCATTAACTTGAGCTGAGCCAAATTGAAAATAGGAGCTGCTACTAGAGCCAGCATCACGGCAGGTATGCTCCAGCCACTGTAAGCTAAAGATAGCGCTAATACCGCCCCGCCTAAGTTACAGAATCGCATTGGCAAAAATAGCACCATAAGCACCACCACCTGTATGAGCGGATTTTCTAATGGTACTGAAGGGTGACCGATCAGGTTGGCTAATACTAAACTGAGTAAGATCCAAGGGGCGCTTCTGTCTACGATATGGGCGAAGCCAAAGCGAAAAGGAGATTTTGGGATTGAGAGATGAGGATCTGTCGGCTCGATCCGATTAAAAGTAAGCAAGGCTCCGATAAGCAATAAACTTATTAATTGGAATAATGCGATCAGGGGACCAAGTAGGAAAGTCGTGATGATCAGGGCCTCTGGCCCCGCGAGTCGCTGTAACCAACGTTTACCCAAATGACTATTTTGGGGGGATAAACCTAGCTTAAACCTGATCCCGGCGACCGCATAACTGAGTAAGAGTACCGGTGCTAGAGCCATCACCCAGTCGACGAGTTGCTCTGTACTATGGCCATGGTGATCGTGCTGGTGCCCGCCCGAGTCCATCATTAGGAGAAGGAACAGTAATCCTATGCCCAGTAGGCTTCCTATACCCGCGTGATATTCATATCTTTGTTGACTCCCCTTACCCGCTTCATTTTGTGACTGATGGCTATGGGGTTGATGTAATACGACGTGTAAAATAGAGCCCGTCACGAAGGCTTGCAGGTATACGGTATTATTCATACTGAGTTGAGCTAGCAACTGTTCTCCGGCGAAGTAACCTATGCAGGTAAAAATTATCATGGTGGCTAAAACTGCCATGGCCCAACGACTGCCTATATGAGGTTTTACCAACCACCAGATGGCAAGGCCAACAGGCAGACGATGTAATATGATACCCAAGATGAGTAACATGGATCCCTCGGCCTGCTGAGCAAACACCATTGCACTGCCGTCAGTAAGGGTGTGCAATAGTAATCCAGCGACACCTAAGGTGAGAGTAAGGTTGTGGGTGATCTCGGAATAACGGTGAAACAGTTTCTCACTGGCTGTGGGGCCCCACATTCCTAAAATCACGAAGATGATTGCCAAAAAGCCGCCGTGTTCAAGTTGCTCAGGTAATATATGTAGCAGCACAAGCCCGCCAAGGGAGACGAATATAAACCCGTCTAGGCCTTTTTGTAGTCCATGATCTGCCGAAAAGAAGCGATAGAATATAGGAGCTAAAAGTAGTGCTATACAGCTGGCTAATAGATAGAGCATGATTTGTTTAGCTGGGACCTTAGAAAACGACGAGCTAGTATAGCATTTTTTGAAAAATAAGCTGGCAAGCCAACATTATTTACATCTATCCCCTTTAACATTCTAAATGTGTGATTTCAGTGTTTGTGGTCATTACGGTGTAATTTATCTATCTGCTTATTATCAATAGTTATAGAATATACAGATAGAACCTATGCTCAAAATACAGGCCTTAAGCCCCTATGGATATTTTCTCTGCTGCTGTAATGCTATTTCTTATTATGGATCCCCTAGGGAATCTGCCTATTTTCGCGTCAATTTTGCGCCATATCGATCCGAAAAAAAGGCGCCGAGTGCTGATACGGGAGTTGCTATTTGCACTCGGGATTATGCTACTTTTTCTTTTTGCAGGTGAAGCTATTCTTAATTTTCTGAACTTGAGGTCGGAGTCGGTCAGTATTGCCGGAGGCATCATCTTGTTCTTAATTGCCATCAGAATGATCTTCCCTCAGCCTGGAGGCGTGGTCAGTTTAGCTGCGGGTGAAGAGCCCTTTATCGTGCCCATGGCTATTCCCTTGATGGCTGGCCCTTCGGTGTTAGCTGCGCTTATCTTGTTGGCGCATACAGATAGTTCTAGGATGTTAGATTGGACTATCGCTTTACTGGCTGCATGGGGACTGAGTGCCGTTATTTTATTATTCTATAAGGTGTTTACTAAGGTTTTAGGTGAGAAAGGTTTGACCGCGGTCGAACGCTTGATGGGCATGGTACTGGTGATGATCTCGGTGCAGATGTTCCTCGATGGTATAGCCAGCTACATGGCGCATGTAGGGCAAGTTAAATAATATAAGCTAATTATCCATCCAAGCCATGTATACCCGTTATATCTATAAGTATATAATTTTAAATTAAAAGTTGTCTAGCGCACGGGTTCATTGCTCCATGCGGATCAAAACCTTATTTGGTACTAATGATTCTGGTGGTAGTTTCGGTTGGTTAAAAGCTTACATCTGCTCTATTATTTTACGGGCAGCGGGCAAAAAAGTTTCACTGACAATGAGTTGCTCATTATCATAGGAGAAGTAACGGCGACGTCCCCATAACTCCTGAGTGATGGGCTGCTTGATCGATTCGGTCAATTGAGCGAGTTGCTGACAAGGCGTAAAGTGAGCCAGTTCAATCTTGCCTGGAATGAAGTCATCGCTGGAAAAAAGCAGCTCACCTAAAGGGCGCGTGCCAAGGGTGAGAAATTCAGTTTGCTTCTTATCAAGCAAGTTTGCTGGGATCAAGGTGCGGGCAAATATCCAAGGTACATCGTCGAGACAGAGTAATACTTCTCTAACCCAGGCTTGTCTCTGGGCTGGAAACTCACCAATCAAAGGGGTTATAGTGCCCTCTCCGAGTATTTTTACTTCGAACTTAGTACAGTGAAAACGTAATTTTTTGGTTAGACTCCCTGATGAAAGTAACCATTCATCTAATGGGGGAGCTGGGAGTTCAGAGATTTGTTCTGGAGCAAACCATTGGATTGATTCACCATAGGGAAAGCTTAACCTAGTCACACTCATCTATTTCTCGGTATAATACAACTACTGCAGCAGTTTAACATGTCGTCATTGGATAGTCAGAATGATTAGTGGGTACTTTCATAAGCAAGATTCTAGTAAGCATAAGATCAAGCCAGCAGATCGTAATATCAAGTCATTGAAAGCTGAAGATAAAAATGGGCTACACCAGAAAAACCTACATCGACATGGCTATGACTTTGATAAGTTGATAGCGGCGAGTCCAGAGTTAAAGGTTTTCGTTAGGCCAAACCCCTATGGTAACCTTTCAATTAATTTTTCAGACCATCAGGCTGTTAAGGCACTTAATCTAGCCTTGTTAAAGGCGCATTATCGAATTGAGTTTTGGGACATTCCCCCAGGGTTTCTGTGTCCACCCATTCCTGGGAGGGTAGATTATCTACACTATGTTGCGGATCTACTGGCTGGCAATATTCGAGAACAATCGAAGGATAATCAGAGTGGACAATATGTCCCTAATTTTAAGGGCAGTGTAACCAATGGCTTAGCTAAAACGGGTATTAAAACGAATAAGATCCCGATAGGCTCTAAGATCAAGGTGCTTGACATAGGCACCGGAGCCAACGGTATCTATCCCATTTTAGGCATTCAATCCTATGGATGGCAGTTTACCGCCAGCGATGTCAACCCGCTTTCTATTGCTAATGTGGAGTCGATTATTCAGGCTAACCCTTGTCTACAAACTAAGTTTAAAATTCGGTTACAAACCGATCATCAGAAAATATTTCACGGTATTATCAATGTCGATGACCGATTCGATGTGAGCTTATGCAACCCACCTTTTCATTCGTCGCTGTTCGAAGCTGAAAAGGGGAGTCATCGTAAGTTAAAAAATCTTGCTGCTAACCGTGCCGCTAAAGGGCATAAAAGCCAACAGGCTAAGGATGCAAATGCAGTTCTTAACTTTGGTGGTCAGCAGGCTGAACTCTGGTGTGAAGGTGGTGAGAAGCAGTTTTTGCTCAATATGATCTGCGAGAGTGCCGACTTTAAAACCCAATGCTTGTGGTTTACTAGCCTAGTATCGAAGAAAGAAAACCTAAAACCTTGCTATGCCGCCCTAAAAAAGGCGGGTGCCGTTATCATAAAGACCATAAATATGGCCCAAGGTAATAAGCTTACTCGCGTGTTGGCATGGAGCTTCTTAACTCCAAAGCAGCAAGTGTTATGGGTTAAATACCGGAGTTAAGTATTGCAGTTAAGCGTCTAGGTCTTCAGTTTTCCTTGAAAATAGCTAACGTTTCCGATGGGGCCAATTATGTCCCTAATAAGTCTATTCAGTTCAGCTAACCCTGCTTTGGGCATCTAAAAAGTGATTAAGCGAGACCCCCTTAATTGGGATTCCAGAGTAGCTTGCCACAGTCAGTCAAATCATAGCCACCGAGTGAGGCGGCTAACTGCCTCGTTTGAGTACTGGATATCAAATCAAACAGATGCTGCAATTGGCGTCTGAAATAGATGCCTTGGGGCATAACGAAGTCGAATGACTCAGTGACCAAGGGGACGAAACTTAAGCCACTTTCCATAGCGACCGATTGGCAGCCAAAGCCGATATCGGCATCACCCCGGGCGATGAAACCGGCAAGTTCCCGCTCGCTGTAGGCCGTGACATTGGCATTAATATGAGTTAAGGCAGCGCCTTGTTTCATGAGCCAATGTTCTAGGTGTTGTTGGCTACCGGCACCAGTTTGTCTGTCTACCCAGCGCCATGGAAGGGAGATTATCTGGTCTTCTTCTTGGCATCTATGATGCATGTCGGTGCGCATCATCAGGCCCTGCTTGCGTGTGTAACCGTGGACCATCACCCATTGTTGGTGGTTCGGGTAGTCCTTCAGGAGTGCAGGGTGACGAATATTACGCTCATCTACGCTACCCCAGTGTAAGGTGCATACATCGGCGTAGCCGCGTGAGAGCAAGTCTAGTCCGAGGCGTGAGCCTGTGGAGCTGTAGCTGATAAGATCACGATGGCCTATCTGAATCATCAATCGAGAGACCAGCATAGATAAAAGGGGATCATCACTGCCTGTGATATGCATACGATCTGATAGCATGCCGCTATGGCATGAATCCATTACCCAACGATCGATTAATATCTTAGGAAAGAGCCATTTACCAGTAACCTTAGTTGCAGGAAGAATGCGATTGTTCGCCATTGAGTAGACCTTTTTTTCATTTAGGTCTAGGTATTCTGATACCTGTTTTGCGCTCATATAGACGAGTTTGCTCGGCTCTGTCATTGCTGTATCCATTTTAGTGTGTACTTTGGCTGCATTAGCAGCTTGCAAAACGCTTCCTATTAGGATTTATTTTTCGAGGGGCGTTTGGGTGGTATCGCGTCGAACTCTATGTTGTCGGCACCATTGTAGATAAGGAAGTGTTTCCCCTTGGCTCTGGCTATCATGGTAATGCCCATCTGTTGTGCTAACTCTAGTCCCATCTGAGTTGCACCGCTACGTGACAGGAGTATTGGGATCCCCATTTTGGCAACTTTGATCACCATTTCAGAGGTTAAACGTCCTGTGGTGTAGAAGAGTTTATCTTCACCACAGGTTTCTTTTAACCACATTTCTCCAGCTAGGGTATCGACCGCATTATGGCGGCCCACATCTTCGACAAAATCGATGATTTGGTCGTCGAGGCAAAGGCCACAACCGTGTACCGCACCCGCATGCTTATAGGTTTCGTTGTAGTCGTTGATATTGTTAAGTAGGCTATATATCATGCTCTGTTTAATTTGGCGTTGTGGCAGGTTGATCTCATCCAGACCATCCATAAACCCACCATATACGGTGCCCTGGCCACAGCCCGAGGTTACTGTTTTTTTCGAGAGTTTCTCTTCTAAGTCGAGGGTATTCTCTTTGGTGATAATAGCCGCTGAACTGACCTCCCAATCGACGATTATAGATTCAAGCTTATCGAGTTGCGAGATAAATCCTTGATTCTTCAGGTAGCCTAACGCTAGCGACTCGGCTCTGGCTCCTAAGGTCATCAAGGTGACAATGGGTTGCCAGTTCAGATAAACGGTGAGGGGGCGTTCACAGGCGATATGCTTGTCTACTTGCTCACCATTTTCGTCGATAGCCTTAACTGCAATGGTTAATGGCACATCGGTTGCCGTTTTTATCAAGGTTGGATAGTGCTTGCTCAAGGTTTATCACTCTTCATTTAGAAATCAGCTGATTTTAGCATAGCAATTATTGTACCCAGACGTTAGATCCTTGAGCTAATGCGTGATCTCTCTCGTTAACCACCGTTTAAATGCCTATAAATGTCCTATAAAAAAAAGAAAACGGGATAAATTGTCCTAACGCTTGTATGAAATTGATGATCTAACGCAACTTTACCGCTATAACTATAATGGCACGTAAATTGCTAACTATGAAAGTAATAGATATGACCTCATTATCGGGCAAAGTGTTGTCTTAATGATAGACTCGCTCAAGTAAGGTGGAGACAGAATGCAACATACCGAAAGCCAATGGCCTATGCATGTTTCTCTTAAGAGAATCGAAAAGTTAGTCGGGCGCTGGACCTCAGTGACCTGGGAGTTAGATCAGATTTTACCCGCAACCCATGATACACCTAAAAATTCATGTATTGTCCTGCTTGAACTACATAAAGATGAACGTGCGAGTTACCGTATCAATCTGGATATGGACAATGCCATGTTATACATCGTGTGTGACGAACTCGAAGACGGTACCTGGATACCAGCGATGATTTCAGCAGATCAAAATGTTGCAGCAGGTTGCCTCGAAGGTGATACACCCGTGTTGAACTTACCTATGCCACAAGCTATCGCTTGTTGGATCGAAGCGTTTATTACCCGTCATGGTGAAGTCGAGATATGTGCATATCGTCGTAAACATGTTAATCGTCGTAAGAATCAAGGTCCGAGCACCAATCATTTTAATGGATTTTCAAGCTGATGAGCGATAAATCAAGTGGATTATTCTCTCGCTGGACTCAGCGTCGCCAGCAAGTTGAAGAGGAAAGGTTAGCTGAAGAGGCTGCCACAGAAATAGCGCAAAAAAATGCGAATGAACAATACTTTAGTGATGTTGAAATTGCAGGATCTAAGCAAGATCAAATGGCGGAGGTCACCGATGAATCTCAGGTGCTGACGATTGAAGATCTTCCCGATCCAGAGAAAATTGAAGTGGGTGGCAGTTTTGCTCGCTTTATGGGAGCAAATGTCGATCCGGTGGCTAAGGCCGCTGCCCTAAAAACATTATGGAAGCAGCCTCAATATAACGAAATTGATGGTTTGCTCGAGTACGCCTTAGATTACAGTAATCAACCGAAGTTGAGTGCGGAGCAGTCGGCAGAGATTGCCAAGAAGATTTTCCGTCATGTGATTAAGAAAGAGGAGGAGCTTGAAGAACAAGGATTTGCTCAAGCAGATGTAAATAGTGCAGATGAAAATACTAGTGCTTCCCTTAATTATGGTAATGATACACCGATAGAGAGTGAAGCGCCTGAGGACATTTTGGACATAGATAATGATGACTTGTCCCAAAATACACCAGACTCTGATGGTGAAGCAAAGGAAGCGGTCGTTTAAAGTCATTTTAGATAAGTTTAACAACCACAGATTTGGTATGCGAATTGCTACTTTATTTAGTAAAAGTGAAAAAGCTTAGCAAAAATCGGTATGAAACTTTGGCTCTGATGAAGCCAAAGTGTTGAACAGCAGAACGCTAATCGACGAGCGATAAGAAGTTCAGCGATCGGCCGGTGTCAACAGCCAAACTGTTCAGGAACGCAATGTGAGCATAAATTTGAATAATAAAAGCCAAGTTGAACTTCAAGGGATCCGACAGCAGGTGTTGGCGAATACTCAGGTTCTTCAAAACTTGATCCCACCTACCGTTAGCTATACCACCGAAGGCAATGTGCTCGTTATCGGTCCAGAGGATCTGGCTCGTTTAGCTGCAGATAGATTGTCTCATGTGGGTAAAATTGCCATTTTGGCCAATGAATCAATAACCAGTCAAAATGAAGACCATCTTGAAAAAGTAATGGCTGCAGCCGAAGGTATCGAAAGTTTCTATAATAAACTTATCGAGATCAAAGGTTTTCTCGGACAGTTTCAAGTTAAAGTCGAATCAGGCAATGAGCAAGATGCTGCAATTGACTTGAGTTTGGCGGCTATTCGTAAGGCACACTTCGATCTCATTTTAGATTTGAGTCAGTCACCTTGTATCAACTTAGAAATGTTACCACCTGGCTATTTCTACGTGGGTCAGGATCAAGCTAAGTTAGAAGATGCCGTCAATCAGCTTCCTGAGTTGATAGGTGAATTTGATAAGCCGCGCTACGTTAAGGTTAACAGTGAGGTTTGTGCGCATACCCGTAATGGTATCTATGGTTGTGATCGTTGTCTTAATTTCTGTCCTGCCGATGCTATTCAAAGCATAGACAAGATGATAGAAATAGACCCTTATCTCTGTCACGGTGCAGGTAGTTGTACTAATGTGTGTCCTACAGGTGCAATTAGCTACGATTTGCCAACACCTCAAGCCTTGCATTCCTACCTGCATAAACTAGTCACGCGCTTTAGCGAGCAGGCGCACGTAGCCCCTGTCATTTTGTTTCATGATGAGGCCAATGGTGCAGCGCTGCTCAGCAATGACCTTCCTGGTGTTGTTATTCCCGTAGCCCTAGAAGAGGTCACCGTTGCTAGCATAGATCATTGGATGTCGTCACTGGCCTGGGGAGCACGTCAAATTTTGGTGCTCAATACCGCAGCAACTGCGCCGACCTTGACTCAATTATTGCAAGGTGATCTTAAACTGGCTAATGATATTCTCAGCGAAATGGGCCAGCCTCAGCGCATTTCTGTTGTCAATGAGTCAAGCATTGGTGAGCTAAGTGATCTGCTTGAGGTTAGCTCAAATTGGCCGGTGATCGTACCGGGTGAATTCGCCGCTACCACTAAGCGCAATACCTTATACGCTGCGATCGATCACCTCAATGAGCAGGCTGCATCGGTGAGTAGCCATCTGATCCAAAGCAACCTTCCTTACGGCCTCGTCAGTGTCAATACAGATAGTTGTACCTTATGTCTTTCTTGTGTGTCTACCTGTCCGACACAAGCCTTGACTGATGGTGGCGATAAGCCTGCATTGAATTTCCTTGAGCAAGATTGTGTGCAATGCGGCTTATGTGAAAAGGCCTGCCCTGAGAATGCTATTAGTTTGATCTCGCAGATGAATTTCGATAAATCCGAGCGTCAATCCTGTAAAACCCTGAAAGAAGAGGATCCCTTCGAATGTATTAGCTGTGGGATTCCATTTGCGACTAAATCTATGATCCAGCGCATGCAAGAAGTGATCGGTGGACACAGTGCGTTCAGTGCTAACACAGAGCGTTTAAAAATGTGTAGTGACTGTCGCGTGAAAGATATGTTTGAAGACATCCTTCAAGACCCAGAAAAACAACTGCGATAAAAGAGTGTAGTTATGACCGAATTAGTAAGAGAAGTATCAGAGAACGATCAGTTAAGAGCCGATATCTATCAGTTATTAGCCGCACTGTTACGCAGCCAGCCAAGTGCAGAACTATTGCAGTTCCTTGCCAACCTTGAATTGGATGTCGATGATCCGAGTGAGATGACTAAGGCTTGGTCGGCGCTCAAGTTAGCTTCAAATCAGTTTTCCAGTGAACAATTGGAAGAGGAGTATTTTAATATTTTTTATGGCGTTGGTCGTGGTGAAATTATGCCTTATGCCAGCTGGTTTATGACGGGGTCCTTGATGGACAAGCCATTAGCCATGTTACGCCAGGATTTGATCCAGCTTGGTTTCGAGCGTGAAGATAATGTCAAAGAGCCAGAAGATCATGTTGCAGCGCTGTGTGAGGTGATGGGAGTTTTATTACTTGAAGCACCTGGCTATCGTCAACTGGGTTTTTATCAGCGCCATATCAGTAGTTGGATAGATAATTTTTGCACTTCATTAGCGGCAACGCCAAGTGCAGCTTTCTATGCCACCGTGGCTCAGTTAGCTAAATCTTTCTTTGAGACTGAAGCCAATGAGTTTGAGCAACTGCAATTGAATATTCCACTGAACTGCCCTGGCTCTGAGGCTAAAGAAGCAGACGTTGTATCTACCAAGCAAGACTTAGCCTCGTAAAAGGCATGCTTAGGTAGCTTAATTTTGATTGTTGGTTCGGTGTCATATTCGGGCTTACATTCAATAAAACCGAAGGGAAACCTTCAAGGATACTTGGGTTATTACAAATGATCCAAGGTTAAACATCAAAGGTAAATCTAGGAGAAATTATGAAGAAGCAAGCTTCCAACATGGGTCGCCGTCAATTGCTGAAAGCGTTGGCAGTTGGTAGTGCGGCAGGTGCTGTTGCAACTGTTAGTGGTCAAGTTCTTGCCGCATCACCTGCTGTAGCACCGACTACAGATAAAAGTGACTGCTACCAAGAGACTGACCATGTTCGCAGTTATTACGCATCCTTGCGTACGAAGTAACAGTGGCTTTTTGATCTGATTAGTAATTATTAATATTAAATCAATAAGATTAGGAGTGTGTGATGCGACTAACTCGCAAAACAGACCAGGCAACAACGGCTCGTAAGCCAGCCTTAGGTCTAAATCGTCGTCAGTTCCTTCAGTCTGCAGGTCTTGCAACTGGTGGCATTGCTGCGGCGTCTATGCTTGGCGCAGGTATGATGCGCAAAGCTGAAGCTAAAGAGGTGCCACATGATGCACCGACTGAAATAAAACGGACCATATGTTCTCACTGTTCTGTGGGGTGTGGTATCTATGCCGAGGTACAAAATGGGGTATGGACGGGCCAGGAGCCTGCTTTCGATCATCCATTTAATGCCGGTGGTCACTGTGCTAAAGGTGCGGCTTTACGTGAGCATGGCCATGGTGAAAAGCGTCTCAAGTATCCAATGAAGCTGGAAGGCGGAAAGTGGAAGAAGATCTCTTGGGATCAAGCCATAGAAGAAGTGGGAGGTAAGGCATTAGAGATCCGTAAGGAATCTGGTCCCGATTCAGTATTCTTTATGGGTTCGGCTAAATTCTCTAACGAACAAGCTTATATGTATCGCAAATTAGCAGCTATATGGGGCACTAACAATGTCGACCATTCTGCACGAATTTGTCACTCTACCACGGTAGCCGGTGTTGCAAACACTTGGGGCTACGGTGCGCAAACTAACTCTTTTAATGATATCCGTAATGCAAAAGTGATGATGTTTATAGGGTCCAACCCATGTGAAGCGCATCCAGTTGCTATGCAGCACATCCTCGAAGGTAAAGAACGCGGTGCGAAAATCATCGTTGTCGATCCAAGATTCAGCCGAACAGCTGCTAAGTCTGATGAATATGTACATATTCGCCCAGGTACCGATATTCCTTATATCTATGGTCTGCTTTGGCATATTTTCAAAAATAAGTGGGAAGATCAGAGCTTCATTGATCAACGTGTATATGGCATGGAGCGTATTCGCGAGGAAGCGGCTAAGTGGAACCCCGCTGAAGTGGAACTCGTTGCAGGTGTACCAGAAGCACAGATGCACCGTGTGGCTAAGATGATGGCTATGACTAAGCCTGGTACCGTTGTTTGGTGTATGGGTGGTACTCAGCATCACGTAGGTAACGCCAATACGCGTGCTTACTGTATCCTTCAGCTAGCGTTAGGTAACATGGGCGTTCCTGGTGGCGGCACTAACATTTTCCGTGGTCACGACAACGTACAGGGCGCAACTGACTTCGGGCTACTGTTCGATACCTTGCCTGGTTACTATGGCCTCAAAACAGGTTCATGGAAGCACTGGTGTAACGTGTGGGATCTGGATTACAAGTGGGTTAGTAATCGTTTTGACCAGAATGAATATTTAGGTCAAAAGCCGATGAACTCTACTGGTATCCCTTGTTCTCGCTGGCATGACGGTGTACTGGAAGACAAAACTAAGATCGCTCAGAAAGACAATATACGTATGTCATTCTTCTGGGGACAGTCGGTTAATACCGAAACCCGTGGTCGCGAAGTGCGTGAAGCACTGGATAAGATGGATACCGTAGTTGTTGTCGATCCATTTCCAACAATGGCGGGTGTTATGCATAACCGCACCGATGGTGTGTATTTGCTTCCGGCATCGACTCAATTTGAAACCTATGGTTCTGTTTCAGCTTCTAATCGTTCACTGCAATGGCGTACACAGGTTATCGATCCCTTATTCGAGTCTAAGCCAGATCATATCATTATGTACAAATTGGCGAAAAAATGGGGTATAGAGAAAGAGTTCTGTAAACATATCAAGGTCAATGGCGATGAGCCATTAATTGAAGATATCACCCGTGAATTCAACAAGGGTATGTGGACCATTGGTTACACAGGCCAAAGCCCTGAGCGTTTGAAGATGCACCAAGAAAACTGGGGCACGTTCGATATTAAATCCCTCGAGGCGCCAGGTGGACCAGCTAAAGGTGAAACCTATGGTTTACCTTGGCCATGTTGGGGTACGCCAGAGATGAAGCACCCAGGTTCACAAATCTTGTATCGTACAGATCGTGAAGTGAAATACGGTGGTGGTAACTTCCGTGCTCGTTACGGTGTTGAACACAATGGCAATAATATACTTGCCGAAGGTTCTTACTCCAAAGGCGCTGAAATTCAGGATGGTTACCCTGAATTCACCGCTGACATGCTTAAGCAGCTTGGTTGGTGGGATGATTTGACCACTGAAGAAAAGCAACATGCTGAGGGTAAAAACTGGAAGACAGATATCTCAGGTGGTATCCAGCGTGTGGCCATTAAGCATGGTTGTATGCCTTACGGTAATGCCAAAGCCCGTTGTATTGTCTGGAACTTTCCCGATGATATTCCTTTGCACCGTGAGCCACTCTATACGCCGCGTCGTGATCTGGTATCTAAATACCCCACTTATGATGACCGTATGGTTGCTCGTCTTCCTACCCTGTATAAAACAATTCAGGATCAGGACTTTGCTAAAGACTTTCCCATTGCACTGACTTCAGGTCGTTTAGTGGAATACGAAGGTGGGGGTGAAGAGACCCGTTCTAACCCTTGGCTCGCCGAGCTTCAGCAAGAGATGTTTATTGAGATCAGTCCAGCGGATGCAGCAGATCGCGCACTTCGTGATGGTGATGATGTTTGGGTTCACAGTCCAGAAGGTGCCAAAATCAAGGTTAAGGCCATGGTAACGCCTCGTGTTATCGAAGGTGAGTGCTTTATGCCTTACCACTTCGCGGGTGTATTCGAAGGTGAAAGCCTGGAGAAGAAATACCCCGAAGGTACTGTGCCTTACGTTATTGGCGAGTCGGCTAACACTGTACTGACCTATGGCTATGATGTGGTTACTCAGATGCAAGAGACTAAGTCTAGCTTGTGTCAGATCACCAAAGCCTAACTGAACTTGATGAGGAGATAGCCATTATGGCAGTCATGAAATTTTTGTGTGACACCAAACGCTGCATCGAGTGTAACGGTTGCGTCACAGCTTGTAAGAACGAAAACGATTCCGCTCTCGAGTGGGGAATTCAACGTCGCCGTGTAGTGACAATTAACGATGGAGAACCGGGGGAGGCATCGATTTCAGTGGCATGTATGCACTGTACTGATGCACCTTGTCAGGCAGTTTGTCCAGCTGATTGTTTCTACCGCACAGAAGACGGCATTGTGCTGCATAACAAGGATACTTGCATTGGTTGTGGCTATTGCTTGTATGCATGTCCATTTGGGGCGCCTCAGTTCCCTAAAAAGACGGCATTTGGTAGCCGTGGCAAGATGGATAAGTGCACTTTCTGTGCTGGTGGCCCGGAAGAAACTCATTCAGATGCAGAGCGTCAGAAGTATGGTGCTAACCGTATTGCCGAAGGTAAGCTGCCTATGTGTGCCGAACTGTGTTCGACTAAGGCCTTGCTTGCTGGTGATGCAGAGATAGTTTCCAGCATCTATAGAGAGCGTGTTGCGGCACGTGGTAATCCAGGCGCAATCTGGGGTTATACACCTCAGACTGGTGCATAGGGCAATCAGGACCAATCAGGCTGTGAGTGATTTCACAGCCCGATTATGAGTCCGATAAGGAGTGACTATGAATGTTAAATCACTACAAAGCCTGTGTGCTCTGATACTAACCGCTGACTTGGTTGTTAAATCACGAGGTAAGTTATTTGCTGTGTTGGTTTTGCCTTTGGTGCTAACGAGTGTGTTAGCGACAGGCTTAAGTATGAGCGCGACTGCATATGCAGTTGATGAGCAAACGAGTCAGCAAATGGCGAACGCTAAAACCAGCGATGCTGATCTATGGCGAGCCGTTAAGGCGGGTGATTCAGGCTATACAACAGCGCAAGGTGTTGAAGCTAATGTGCTGATTAATGTTGCTGGCAACCAAGGGAAAGAGATTAAAAATAATTATCTTAATCCTGCAATGGCTCTCACGATATTAGGTGTATTTGGAGCCTTCTTGGTGTTTTACTTTGTCAATGGACCTTCTAAGTTAAGTAAGGGGTTCTCTGGCAAGATGATACTGCGTTGGACTAAGGCCGATTTGTGGATCCATTGGGCATTAGCCCTATCATGCTTGGGACTCATCTTCACCGGCATCACAATCATGTTAGGTAAGCATTTTCTGCAGCCTTACGTGGCTGAAGGGGTATGGGCTGCAATTATCTATGGCAGTAAAATTATCCATGATTATGTGGGTCTTGTGTTTATTGTCTCTTGGATTTTATGCGTGGTTAAGTGGATGCCATTACAGACACTTAAGATGTATGATCTCAAGTGGTTCTTGGTGGTTGGTGGTTACATCAACTTTGGACCATTCAAGGGGAAGCACCCAGACAGTGGCTTCGCTAATGCTGGAGAGAAAATGTGGTTCTGGGCATTGACTGTGTTCGGCCTGTTTATCAGTGTTTCTGGTATTATGTTAGTCCTGCCGGGCCTTGATCTTCCCCGTGAAGCCTCGATGGCGGCATTACTTATTCATGCTATCAGCGCGATTATCATCATTGCCTTTACTATTGTACATATCTGGATGGCGACAGTATTGAGTGAAGGTGGTATGGAGTGCATGAAGTCGGGATACTGTGATGAAAACTGGGCAATACAGCACCACAATCTTTGGTACGACGAGATCAAAGAGAATGGCACGTTAGAGTATAAAGACTAATGTTAAGCTGTAAGTTATAAGCTTTATAAAAAGCCTCAGTCGATTAAGTTCACTGGGGCTTTTCATATGGGTTTGCTCAGACGCTCCCACTGAAATCACGCATCTTGAGGTAGAGCCGGTATATTACTGCTTAGTTGCGGGGACAGGCGCATTGCTGAAAATGGCTTCTATATCGATAGAATCGAAGCTGTAGTTGGTATTGCAATACTCACAGCCCATTTCAACGTTACCGCGTTCGGCTATGATGACATAGATTTCTGCTTTAGGGACAGTGCGGATAGCCTTAGCACTGCGTTCTCTTGAGCAAGTACATGAGAAGGAGACTTGTATCGGGTCGAACAGGCGCACTTCTTCTTGATGGTAGAGGCGATGCAGTACCTCTTCGGCTTCAAGATCAAAAAGTTCTTTAGCCTTTACTGTTGCCGTAAGCTGTTCTAAATGCTTAAATTTAACATTATGTTCGTCTTCGCTAGGTAATACTTGCAACAACATGCCCGCAGCCTGCTGGCCATTGGCAAATAGATTGATCGAAGTGAGTAATTGCTCAGATTGATCGAAGTACTCTTCGAGGCAGGCGGCTAAAGTGCTCTTATCTAGTGCAACAACGCCTTGGTAGCGTTCGCCATCGACAGGCGTAAGTGTAATAACCATATGGCCTTTATTGCCGAATAGCTGTTGTAGATTAGCGTCTTGTTGTAAGTCGGCATTCCAGCGAGCGACGCCTCGTAGTTGCTGTAAATTGTTACCATTGATAACGGCAAGTGAGACGGGACCGTCACCTTGAAGTTGCACACTGATATCGCCACTAAATTTTAAAGTGGCAGTTAGCAGAGATGTTGCTGCCATAAGCTCACCTAAAAGCAGTTGAATTTTTTCGGGGTACTGGTGGGCAGACAAAACCTCTTGATAACTCTTCTCGAGCTGTACTAATTCACCACGAACATCAGCATTTTCAAATAGGTAGCGGTGTAAATTATCTTTACTCATTTTAATCTCACAATTATATTACTTATGAAGCCGATTTAAAGGTGTATTAGCCTTCTTTGAATCGAATAAGTTGACGGCGTTGTTTCTTGTCGGGTTTATGAGCAGGTGCAGGATTATTTAGTATATTCAATCGTCTTGCCTCTGCGTATGTTTCTCGTTTGGCTAGACTTTCTGGGGTTTCCTGATATAAAGTTTGCGCGAAAATGGCTTTTTGCCGCTGTTCGGACAGCTTTTTGATAACAATTTCTTTTTCGTCGTATCCCTGTCTTAATTTAATTACAGCGTCTAATTCTGCCATTTTACTCGACTTGGTTCGTTGGCCATTATAATGAACTTTTCCGCCATTGATCATTTCTTTGGCTATTGCGCGTGTTTTGTAGAAGCGGGCGGCCCAAAGCCA
>JBAHZX010000128.1:0-7486 GCA_037132815.1 Shewanella sp. | reverse complement strand
CGAGTTGAAGATTTGTATGCTACAGAGTTGAGAATGGACAGCCAAGGTTATCCGCGCCATAATTATCTATTACTTCAGGTTTTGATGCGACAAATAAATTGCTTGATCCTAGATTATCATTTGATCTGCTTTGCAGCAGTGCTCATATTGACATAGGCATGATTAGAGCGTTAAAAGAGCAGGTATTTCAGTTCCCGAGCAAGTTTCAATTCTTGCCAATGACGATATAAGCTAACCCTGAGCAATTAAGTCGTTCAGAGAGTTGACGATGGCCACTGGATATTAGTTAAGGTAATGAGTTTAAGTAACCACATTTAAGAAGTGTTTAACTTGAGATTTAGCTTTTTTTGATAAGATCTGCATTAATTTAAAACTAGGTTCAATGATGTTATGTTCCGTGAGCATGTCATTAAGCATCTGCAACCAGAGTTTAGCTGTCATCTCTGAATCGGCTAATGCTCGGTGAAATACACCCTCATTTTCGATCTGTTTATATTCAACCAAACCACCGAGTTTATGATTCGGGGCGTCTTGATATAATCGGCGTGCTACCAACATGGAGCAGGCAAATTCCCCACCATAATTTAAATTAATAGCGTCGAGTTCAGCATCTAGGAAACGTTTATCGAACGAGGCATTATGTGCCACCAAGTTATGGTTACCAATGAAATTGGTGAAGCGTGTCATGACTTCTTTATTTGGAGCGGCATTGGCTAACATTAAATTAGTAATACCAGTGTAATCTTCGATGAATCCACTGATATGGAAACCTGGATTCATTAACTCCTGAAATGTATCGATGACGGCGCCATTTTGTATTCTTACGGCGCCTATCTCTATGGCTCTATCACCTTGATTAGGCGAGAGGCCTGTTGTTTCAAAATCGAGGATGATGACTGAGTTGGCTGCGGGAGAGCTCATCTATCTTTTACGCCTATTATTCTACGAAAACTAGATCCATTTCTATTAATTGATATGATTTCAATTATTAACGTTCCAGATACAAAAGCCCGCGAGTTGAGTCGCGGGCTTTTACATGTTTAAAAAGCGTGCTTAAAAAGTAAAATTACTTCTTAGCTTCAGCTGCTTTTCTTTCTTTAACAGCCGCGATAACTTTCTCAGAAACGTTGTTTGGACACTGACTGTAGTGAGAGAACTCCATAGAGAACTGACCACGGCCCGATGTCATAGTACGTAGTGTACTGATGTAACCAAACATTTCAGATAATGCTACGTCAGCCTTGATGCGGACACCAGTAACGCCGGCCATTTGATCTTTGATCATGCCACGGCGACGGTTAAGGTCACCAATAACATCACCAACGTGGTCATCTGGAGTGAACACGTCAACGGCCATGATTGGCTCAAGAAGCTTAGGATCTGCCTTTGGAATTGATTGACGGAATGCGCCTTTAGCAGCGATTTCGAATGCGATAGCTGACGAGTCAACTGCATGGAAAGCACCATCACGAAGTTCAAACTCAACGTCAAGCACAGGGAAACCAGCAACAGTACCAGTATCCATTAAGCTTCTGAAGCCTTTCTCAACGGCTGGCCAGAATTCCTTAGGAACGTTACCACCAACAACTTTAGAGGTAAATGTTAAGCCAGTGTTGGCTTCGCCTGGACGGATAACGTAGTCGATCTTACCGAACTGACCAGAACCACCAGACTGCTTCTTATGGGTGTAGCTATCTTCAACCATCTGAGTGATAGTCTCACGGTATGCCACTTGTGGCTCACCGACGATTAGCTCAACACCGTAGGTACGCTTAAGAATATCAACCTTAATGTCTAGGTGAAGTTCGCCCATGCCTCTAAGGATGGTTTCGCCTGAATCTTCGTCAGTTTCAACGCGGAAAGTTGGATCTTCAGCAATCATCTTACCGATAGCGACACCCATCTTCTCACTGCCACCTTTGTCTTTCGGTGTAACAGAGATTGAGATAACTGGCTCTGGGAATACCATGGCTTCTAGTGTACAAGGGTGCTTAGGATCACATAATGTGTGACCAGTTTGCACGTTCTTCATACCCACGATAGCGATGATGTCGCCCGCTTGTGCTGAAGATAACTCGTTACGCTCATCGGCTTGCATCTCAACCATACGGCCAACACGTTCAGTCTTACCTGTGAACGAGTTAAGGATGGTGTCACCCTTGTTAAGACGACCCGAGTAGATACGTACGAAGGTCAGGGCACCGAAACGGTCATCCATGATCTTGAATGCAAGCGCTTTGAATGGCTCATCGGCAGAGACTATAGCGAATTCACCATTTGGCTCGCCTTCTTCGTCGGTAAGCGGCTGTGGATCAACTTCTTGTGGTGCTGGTAAGTAATCAACAACGGCGTCAAGCAGAAGTTGCATGCCCTTGTTCTTAAATGCTGAGCCACAGTATGTTGGGAAGAAATCTAGGTTACGAGTACCTGAACGAACACAACGCTTGATGTCTTCGATAGAAATCTCTTCGCCTTCCATGTAGGCTTCTAGCAAATCGTCATCCTGCTCTAGGGCAGTTTCGATTAGCATTTCACGGTACTCTTCAACGATGTCAACCATATCAGCTGGGATATCTTTGATTTCGTAGTTTTCAGCTTCGCCAGTCTCGTCCCATATCCAAGCCTTACGAGTCAGCAGGTCAACCAGACCACAGAACTCATCTTCGATACCGATAGGAAGTACCATGACGATAGGGTTAGCACCCAGTACGTCTTTAGTTTGCTTGACGACATTTAGGAAGTCAGCGCCCATACGGTCCAACTTGTTTACGAAGATGATACGAGCAACTGCTGATTCGTTCGCATAACGCCAGTTAGTTTCTGACTGAGGCTCAACACCACCAGAACCACAGAATACGCCGATACCGCCATCAAGGACCTTAAGAGAGCGATAAACTTCTACTGTGAAGTCAACGTGGCCAGGGGTGTCGATAACGTTAAAACGGTGATCTTTCCAAAAACAACTTACAGCAGCAGACTGAATGGTAATACCACGCTCAGCTTCCTGTTCCATGAAGTCAGTTGTTGATTCGCCATCATGAACTTCACCGATCTTATGGATTTTACCGGTAAGCTTTAGGATACGCTCTGTTGTGGTGGTCTTACCCGCGTCAACGTGAGCGAAGATACCAATGTTTCTGTACTTTGATAAATCAGTCATTTTTCTACTCTATTGGAGTTACGTTCTAAAATTCGGGGGGAAGTATATCAACACTTTGAGAATATCTTTATAGATTTTTATTAAAATCCGCTACTTTCGATTAAACAAGCCAACCAAATACGCATTCTAACTAAGAGGTTCTGGTCTGTATGGCTTGCTATGACTGAGTTATGTCACAGTAAGACTAGAATTGTGCAAGCCTATTTATACTTATATCATTTTTACTAAATGTGAGCTTAGTTCAGTACTATTTCATCTGTTAGTCGCAATTGTCTGCTTAAAGCCTCCTTTTTTATGATCTTATCGAGCGTTTATAGGGATTTTTGTTGCTAGTATCGCGCAAATTTTTCATGGCTTTATTACTATGCATCTGCACTTAGGTGAACTTACACCGGAAACCTTCCTTAGAGATTATTGGCAGAAGAAACCTCTGGTTATTCGACAAGGATTCAAAAATTTTGAAGATTTACTCACGCCCGAAGAGATGGCAGGTCTTGCCTGTGACGACATGGTCGAGTCACGTCGTGTCTATAAAATCGAGGGCGAATGGCAGGCAGAGTTTGGGCCATTCGATAGTTATGAGCATCTGGGAGAGTCGGACTGGACTCTTGTGGTTCAGGCTCTAAATAATTGGGTGCCCAAAGCTGATGAATTGATTCAGTGTTTCGATTTTATTCCTCGTTGGCGTTTAGACGATGTCATGGTCAGCTATGCGACCCCTGGCGGCGGTGTTGGGCCACATATTGACCTCTATGATGTGTTTATCTGTCAGGGCTCTGGCCGTCGTCGTTGGCGGGTGGGAGACAGAGGGCCCCACAAGGAGTTCGCCGCTCATCCAGCTTTATTACATACCGAAGCGTTTGACTCTATTATTGATGTTGAACTATTGCCCGGTGATATCTTATATCTGCCACCAGGTTTTCCTCACGACGGGGTGACACTGGAAGCGTCCATGAGCTTCTCTGTGGGATATCGCACCGCATCAGCTAAAGATATGGTCAGTGCATTAGCGGATCATCTTATCGATAATGATTTAGGCTGTGAGCAGATAGCCGATCCAGATCGTCCACTTGCTAGGCAAAGCGGCAAGATAAGTGATGCAGATTTGGCCCGTATCAAGGCACAATTACTCGATACACTGGATGATCAACTTATTAGTGAGTTTTCCGGTCGTTATCTGACTCAATCCAAGTGTGAATTGGACCTTGTCGATGAAGGGTTAGGATTTCAAGCTTCAGATATTGTTGAACTTCTCAATGATCAAGTGCTTACTCGTCTCGGCGGATTGCGCTGTCTCTACTTTGAACATTCAGTCGGGCAGGGGATCTTCTATATAAATGGCGAGAAAATCTCTATGCCGCCCAAGCTAATGATCATCATAATGATGCTCTGCGATCATCAAATTCTTACCCCTGAGATGCTCGAGCCCTGGCTTAATGATAAGGACTTTCTCAACATGTTAACCATCTGGGTCAATGACGGCTTCTGGTATTTTCAGGTGAGTTAGGCAGTTGAAACATCATAAAATGGAGCCATAAGGCTCCATTTTTGTTAGAGTATTTATATTATTCGTCTTTTGGTTTGATCACAGAGACATTGTCGTAATATCTCATCGAAGGAGAGCCAATCTTGGCGATTGAACACAGCGTAATTATGTCAGTTTTAAGCTCATTAGAGTGCCGCACTAACTTCACCATCAAGAAGATCACCGAGTATATGCTGCCTCAGCTCAAGGAACCCGTGTATCTGCATGGTTCAGCCAGTGACTGTCGATTGGTTATCAGGCCCGCTTATGAGGTGTTCCTTGCGGATCTCAGTGAAATAGAAGGGGTAAAACATAAAGCAGGCTACTTTCATAATAATGAGATGACACGTTTTCCTAAGCGGATGCAGAAGAGCCTTAATGGTATTCATTATGGTTTGGCATTCAAATTTGAAGATGAAGCTGCGCTTAAGCGATTCATCAAGCGTCTGATTGGCATCATTAATGGCGAATAGTGCCAAATTAGATAAGCGGTTAATTTTTGATAGGATCATCTCGGGGCTTGAACTTGCTAAGCAGGCAGCCATTTCTGCGGTGAAACAGGCCCACGAAACCGCCACTCATAGCGAAACCGTGGCTAAGAGTAAGTATGAAACCTTTGGCCTGGAAGCTTCATACCTTGCCCACGGACAAGCTTTGCGAGTTGCAAAATTTGATGCCGAGTTGTTAGCCTATAGGTCATTGAACTTATATTCTTTTTTTGATGAATTCGGTATTGATTTATCTGCCTTGGTTACCCTTGAAGATGAGAGTGGGATCGAGAGTACCTATTTCATTGGCCCTGGCGCACCAGGCATGAAAATTGATCTCGAAATTGACAAGAAGGCTGCGATTAATTTAGATAAAGAGTGTCACAAGCTTTTAGACAAAGAATTGCAGATGGTCATAGTTATCACTCCATCATCCCCTATGGGGCAGTCACTCATGGGTAAGTATCTTGATGATAGCATGCAGTTAAATATAGGAGAGCAACTTAAGGTTTATGTCATCACAGGTGTGGAATAATCCTCCTGAGAATGCTTGTGTTTTATTATTGACAGCATTGGATAAATACTGCTTATGATTATTTTTGCTATTCATAATAAGCTGACTCTGCTTTGCTAATACGGGCTCGAGTCCCAGTTGACTATTCAAGTTTAGTTCTTGGAATTTTATACGGGGTTTGTACTTGTTATCGGTCTTTCAACAGAGTATCTAGCATTGGCTTTTCAAGGCTTTGTTAGCTTTAGCGTTTGCGATAAAGCTTTGGACTATCTTAAAACTCGGTCGCTTGCGGCCGATTCTTTTGTAGACTAAAAAGAAGGGTATGTTATCCATACAAGTGACTATGGTGTCAATTCTTAATGTTAACTCATTTTAGGATCCCGCATCGCACCATCTCTTACCATTGAGTTTAAAATAATCACCATCTTTCTCACACAGGCAATCATCGCGATTTTCTTTGGCTTTCCTGCAGTCACTAAGCGCTAATAGGTTTCCTTAAATATATTTTGTTACTTTTGGTACCTTACAAAGGTTATGTACTTGTTATCTTTTTATTATTTTGGTAACTTGAATGACGAATATACTGTTTAAGCTTTTGGCTAAATAGTTTTTCGCCAACTTTAGTTTTGGGATAAACGCCACGTTAAATAAGTGACCCAAAATTCACGGTTTGGTGGGACGTGGTGAGTGGAAATCTTTTAATTCTACGGTCGGTCGGGCTGCCATGAAACCTTATATAAATGGCACTGTTTTTGGCCATCTAAACCAGCTATTAAACAAGGATAAAAAATAGATTACTGTTTTCGTCCCTCAATAATTTTTTGCCTGTTAACAGGGCGTATGTTACTCAATAAACCTCATAAAAAGGCTAGGGTTTTGCATTATAAAGGTTTTACATTAATAGAATTAGTTGTGGCTATTGTAATGTTAGGCATTTTGGCTGTAACCGCCTTACCTAAGTTTATAAACCTTCAAGACGATGCTAATGCGGCGGTGATGTTATCGATGAAAGGGGCTATTATATCGGTTGATAAATTGATCGCTTTAAAGATTCGTTTAAATCTTGATAGATTGAATAACAACCAAAATAGGTTCACCTTAGATAGCGGTCAAAATATTCGGGTTAGGGGAGAATTTGCAGACGGTAGATGGAATAATACTTTTTTGCATCTTGTAGATTTTGAAAGTATTGCTCAGATATCTTCTAATAATTGTACTGATGACTCACTTAAGTGGTGTGTTCGGCAACGTGGTGCTAATTGGTTTTTAAACCGAGGATATTCAATCCTTGGAACAGGGCGTGGTTTTGCCATCTTTCCATCAGGTAGAAATGTTAATCAAGATCGTTGCTATATTTATTATCTAAATCAAAATGATAGTGCTATCCCAACTACGGTGCAACCATCAATTATTGGTTCCGATTTTAGTGAATGCTAATACCTAAGCTAATCTTTTTCTCTATTGATTCGTCCGCAGGAATTGGTTTACTCCCCCCGTCTTTAGACGAGATAGCTTTAAGCTAGTAGTTGCGTTTATTATATAGGTATGAAATATCGTAATGGTTCACATATCAAATATAAAATAGAATACCACTCTGTCTAGGTAACGAAGTATCATTATCGAGTTTTAATAGGTGATGTAGAGCTTAGGGTTAGAGAGCTAAGTACCTGAGTATAAAATTACCACAAATTAGCTCATTATTTAAACGCTGGTATCTTTTACACTTTTAATCTTGCATTAAAGTCACGATCCCGTATAAATACCTACTGAATTTACTCATTATTTTTATATGAAACAAG
>JBAHZX010000113.1:0-14080 GCA_037132815.1 Shewanella sp. | reverse complement strand
ACAGAAGATGAGAATGAAGCTGATGAAAATAAAGCTAAGATATTTCATGAGATTCGCTGCTTATCAGACTGAAATGTCGAGTTGATTAAGAGTAAAAAAGTCGACGCTATTTTGATAGACCAGTTGTGCGAATACTCGATGATTTTGACCCCTGAGATCAGCGATATATTCAGATATATAGGGCAGGTATTGAGGTTTGTTTTGACTCGACTTTGGTTTGGGTCGCATGCTGCGGGGGAGCAAATATGGGCTGTCTGTCTCGATGAGAATTCGATTGTCAGGGATTTCGGTGACCAGTTCGGCTAGCTCCTTACCTCGGCGTTCATCACACACCCAGCCTGTGATCCCTAAGTGAAGATCTAATTCTAGGTAGGCTTGCATATTTTGTCTGTTGCCGGTGAAACAGTGCAGCAAGGCTTTGGGCAGAGAGGGGCGATATTCTTTTAAAATAGCTAAAAAGTCTCCATGGGCATCGCGTTCATGCATCAGTACTGGCATTTGCAGTTCAATGGCGAGTGCGAGTTGAGCTTCAAAGGCTTTTCTCTGTATGGGGCGGGGTGAAAAATCCCGATTGTAGTCTAAGCCACACTCGCCAATTGCGACCACCTGCGAGTGTGAGGCAAGTTCTTTGAGTTGTTCTGCACTTTCGGTATGCCACTGACTGGCATGGTGAGGGTGTACTCCAGCGGTGCAGTAAAGGTATTGAGGGTATTGCTGGCAAGATGCTATTGCTTGCTTACTTTCATTGAGCTCGCTACCGATAACAATAAGCGGCGAAACTCCTTGGGCCGCCGCATCTTGAATAACCTCATGGATATTTCTCTCAAGTGCGCTGCCAATGAGATTAACTGCGATATCTATATACCTAGGCATTACTTTAGGCGTTTAACTCTGATGGTAGTATTACGCTCATCTGTGCCTAAGATAAAAGATCCAAATGCCGCTTTTTTAATAAATATCTTTTGGCCTGCTTTAACTTTGTAGTAACGGCTGTCACTCTGTTTCCAGATCTGACCATTGTTAAAGCTGATTTTAAGGGCACCATAGGCATCTTTAGAGAATGAATCTATTTCCATATAGATCTTAGTGATCTCTTCTTTCGCTTCATTTGTCTTAAGGTTAGTGCTACCGAACTCTGCTTCAGTATTGGCGGGAAGCGTGACTGAGGTTGCGGGTACTGATAGGGCTAGAGGTGTTACGACCAAGTTCGTGGTTGCGACATCTGTTGTGGCTGTTGCAGTACTTACCGATGTGCTACTTGTGGCCTCTGGTATATTACTTACGTTGATTGTTATCTGGTCATAACAGACTAAACGGTCTAGCTTATCCGCTTTGTCACGACAGGACAGCAACTCTTGTTCAAGGCCTGCGGTCGCTTGTGTCGATACGAGTATTACAACTGCGGTGATCCAACTTATGCGCATTTATATTCTCTCTTATGATATTTGAGCGCCATGTTTAACTAATCGGCTATTGCTAATGTTAGTTTACTGGCTAGGTTAATCCTGATTTTTTTGCTCATCGTCTGGTTCGTCATCATTTTTACTGTAAAAACGAGCAGCAATCAATCCCGCTTCAAATAATATCAGCATAGGGATTGCTAACATCGTTTGAGAAATGATGTCTGGTGGAGTCAGTAGCATACCAAAAACAAAGGCGCCGACAACAATGTAGGGTCGCTTAGCCTTAAGCTCTTCAGGTGTGGTGACTCCAGCCCAGCATAGTAAAATAACAGCAATCGGGATTTCGAAAGCTAAGCCAAAGGCAAAGAAGAGTTTAAGTACGAAGCTCAGATAACTACTGATATCTGTAGCGACTTGAACTCCTTCGGGAGCGACATTGGCAAAAAAGCCGAATACCACTGGAAAAACAATATAATAAGAGAAGGCTATTCCGAGATAAAACAATAGTGTGCTGCTAGTGAGTAGAGGCATCATCAAGCGCTTTTCATGTTTATACAGGCCCGGTGCGATAAATGACCAGATTTGATATAAGACATAGGGGATAGCGATGAAGAAAGATAAAACCAGAGTTAGCTTAAATGGCGCAAAGAAAGGCGCTGCTACATCGGTTGCAATCATGCTACTGGATTCTGGCAGTGCTTGCATCAGAGGCATTGCCATATAGTGATAAATATCATTTGACCAGTAGGCTAGGCAGGCAAAAACCACAAGTACACTGCCGATTGCGTGGAGCAAGCGGGTGCGAAGTTCTAATAGATGGCCAATAAGAGGCTGCTGTTGCGACATGGACTACCCGTTAGATTTATCTGAAGTGGAGCTAGTCTCAGTTATGTTTGTCTTTAGAGGTGATACTTCCTTGGGCTCACTGGCGCTAACCGTAGGAGTTTCTTCTACCTTATAAGGACGATTAACTGATTGAGCTGCGTCTTTTAATTGGTCGATTGAATCCTGTAACTCTGGAGAAATATTTTTTAAACCCAGACTTTCAGCCTTTTTCAGGTCTGAATGCAGTTGCTCAATTTTAAGCTCCTGTTCGAGTTCATCTTTCACCGAGTTAGCCATATTTTTCATGGCACGGATCCACTTTGTTATTGAGCGGACTGCTACCGGAAGTCTTTCAGGGCCGAGTACGACTAGCCCTAAAATACCGATCAACAGTAATTCCATAAAGCCGATACCTTCGAACATAAGAAGTTACGCCTGTTCTTTGTCTTTAGACTCCGGCTTCTTCTCAGTTGCCTCTGCAGAAGTCTTAGCTACATCGGAGCTATTCTCTTCTAGTGATTTTTTTTCATCTGCGCTAGACATGGCGTTCTTGAATCCCTTAACTGCCCCCCCTAAGTCCCCACCTAAAGAGCGCAACTTCTTCGTACCGAATAATAATATTACGATCACGGCGATGATCAGAAGTTGCCAAATACCCATGTTACCCATGACGCTTACCTCGTAGAAATTTATATAGTTCTATTATGAACTCATCGTTAATTAGTGCTAGCTAAAATTTGCGGTTCTTTGGCCTAGATCGCCAACTGAGCAACCAAAGAATGGCGCCGATGATGATACAGGAATAAGAGGACCATAGTGTAGCGTCTTGATCAAACAAAATAGTGCCGCAGATCATTAAAACGGCAGATGTGAGCAGAAGATAGTTACTTTTATGAATTTTTTGCTGGTGTTTTAAGTAGCGGTCAAGCATCAGGTTCTGAGATTTGACAAAATTCTTACCCATTTTCAGATTATCGTATACCAGCTCAGGGAGATCAGGCAGTTTATCGGTCCAGTATGGCAACTCTTGTTTGATCTTTTTCGCCATTCCCTTGGGGCCAACTTGCTCAGACATCCAATCTTCCAGAAAAGGCTTGGCGGTTTTCCAAAGATCCAACTGAGGGTAGAGTTGACGTCCTAAACCTTCGATATAAAGTAGTGTTTTCTCAAGTAGTACAAGTTGAGGTTGAACCACCATGTCGAAGCGTCTCGCTGTGCGGAATAGTTCTAGCAGTACATGACCGAAAGAGATCTCATCTAATGGCTTGTTAAACATGGGCTCACATACGACCTTAACGGCCTGCTCGAATGCGCTGATGTCGGTATCTGGTGAGACCCAGCCAGATTCGATATAGAGTTGGGCAATTCTGCGGTAGTCTCGATTGAAGAAGGCGAGGAAGTTTTCTGCTAAATAACGTTTATCTTCATCAGTCAGTGTGCCCATGATGCCGCAATCTAATCCAATATAGAAAGGATCGTTGGGGTGTTCACGGCTGACAAATATATTACCAGGGTGCATATCGGCGTGGAAAAAGTTATCTCTAAATACCTGAGTAAAAAATAGCTCAACCCCGCGCTCGGCCAATATTTTCAGGTTAGTGCCTTGGGCTTTCAATGCAGCCATGTTCGATACTGAGATGCCGTCGACTCGCTCCATCACAATTAAACGTCTGTAACAGAGGTCTTCATACATATAGGGGATGTATAGCGAATCTGAGTCGAGGAAATTGTTTCTGAGCCTGATAGCATTGAGGGCTTCTAACTTGAGATTTAACTCCCCTTCTATAGTGGTGCGGTAATCTTCAATGACTTCTGCAGGGCGCAAGCGGTTACCATGGCCTAATAACGCCTCGAGAACATTGGCTGTCTGAGACATGAGTAGAAGATCGGCTTGGACTTGGGCTTCAACATTGGGACGCAAGATTTTAAGTACCACAGCTTTGCCGTTGGATTTTAGCGTTGCTGTGTGAACCTGTGAAATAGAAGCTGATGCCAATGGAATATCATCGAAGTCCTCGAAGTAAGTGTCAATTGGTTTTCCTAATTCGGCTTCGATCATCTCCTTGGCTATGACCGAGTCGAAAGGAGGTACTCTGTCTTGCAACATGGCAAGCTCTTCGGCCCACTCGTCACTGAGTAGGTCTCGTCTGGTAGAAAGCATCTGGCCAAATTTGATATAAACTGGCCCTAGTTCTAGCATGGCTAGCTTTAAGCATTCGCCGCCTATCTTGTCTTTGTGCTGGTTTCTAATCCAAAATAGACAGTGTCGAACGAGTCTAAAGTACCAAGGAGTCATTTTAGCAGGAATTAACTCATCGAGCCCATGGTGAAGGGATATTTTGATAACTTGATAAGCTCGTCTTATACTTTTTACCGTCATGTCTTAACGTTCGCCTTATTTAGGAAAGTGGCTTTGTAAATGTTTGATTCGTTTTTCTATGGCGTCAACATCAGCCGCCAAGACATCGATTCTATCACCGAAATGAATAAATTCGATTTTATGGAGGGTTAACTTATATTCTTCGGTGGCTATTTGGCTTATATGGGAGCAACTCTTATGAAAAATGTTAGCAAGATCTGATTTGGTTTGCTTAATGCCCATAGATAAAAAATGAGTTGGCGCATCACCAATATAGCGGGATATAGGCTCGGCGAAATCAAATTTCACTTGATGAATATAATGACTGAAGGCCTGCAACAGGCTGAGTTCACCTTCGATACTGAGTTTGTCTTGCTTTATCAGTTCGGTGAGGTTATCCCCTTCGGTTAGCTGATACAGAGTAGTTATATCGGCATTAACCTTAGTGGTGACTTCACCTTCATACTTGCTTAATACCTGAATTTCACTAGAAAAAACCAAATAGATTGGCCAGCTGAGCTGAGTTAATTGAATGCACAGAACCTTGTTATGTAGAGTTCGCAATTTGGCATACTCATTTGGAGACTGAGCAAGGACTTGCTTGAAAGCGGTCTCAAGCCCAGCGCTGAGTAGCAATGCCATTTCACGTTTCATAAGTTATCCAATGACTGAATTCAGACTATGTCTGCTGAATGTAATGACTCAAATGCGAGAGTTAAAATTTGTAGCCTTTATGGAGAGCAACTACGCCATCTGTCATATTGATGTAGTTTACTTGCTCAAAGCCAGCCTCGATCATCATGTCCTTTAAGGTTTCTTGATCTGGGTGCATGCGAATAGATTCTGCCAGATATTCATAACTGTCGGCATCTTGGGTAATCAGCGCGCCCATTTTTGGCATGATTTTGAAGCTGTACAGATCATAAATCTTACGCATTATTTTATGTTTTGGCTTAGAAAATTCAAGCACCAGTAATTTTCCACCAGGCTTTAGCACGCGCAGCATAGAGCGGATAGCCGCATCTTTGTCGGTGACATTCCTCAAGCCAAAGGCGATGGTGATAATGTCGAAATGATTGTCAGGGAATGGCAAAGATTCAGCATTGGCCTGGACATAGTTTACATTGCCAACAATGCCCTTATCTCTGAGCTTTTCACGACCGACCTTGAGCATGGAGTCGTTGATATCAGCAAGGGTTACTTGCCCTCTGTCACCCACAAGGTGAGAGAATTTAGCCGTTAAGTCGCCAGTACCACCGGCAAGGTCAAGGACTTTCATGCCTGGACGAGCGCCAGCGCTTTCGATGGTAAAACGTTTCCATATACGGTGAATACCGAAAGACATGACATCATTCATGATGTCATATTTGGCAGCAACAGAATGAAATACACCAGCGACCATATCGGCCTTTTCATTTGTCTCAATAGTTTTATAACCAAAATGGGTACTTTTTTCTGTGCCCTGTGACATCTATTTGTTCCTAATCTATGCAAATTGTTAATAAGCGAGTGTAAGCCATTCATTCATCTCGCAGAATGTTCCACCAAGTACATTGTGACCGATGTTAGTTATTCGGACTTGGAATGGTTGAAAATGCGCGTTGGCGCAGGCTTCCGCATATTTGACTGCGTATTACATCATAATATTATCGATTGGTGAATAGCCTTAGAAAAAATAGCGAGTGATATCTCAGTCCTAGCCCATTCACTGAAACCTACAATGAGCACTAGGCTCTATGTATTCACCTATGGCTAGTTGTTTGTAGAAATTTGAAACTTAGATAATATCTAAAGGCTCTGGCGACAGAATGATCCCCGTGTTGTCGGCGTAGACATAATCTAGGGGTAGGAAGGTGACTCCTCCGAAGTTAACTGGGATCTCCAGTTCTCCTACTGAATGCTCATCGGCTCCAACGGGAATAGAGGCCAGGGCTTGAATGCCTATATCGAGTTCTTCCAGAGCATCAACATCTCTCACTGAACCGTAGATGATGATGCCTTCCCATTTATTATCTACCGCTATCTGAGCAATAGAGGAATCAAGCAGTGCTCGTCTTAAAGATCCGCCACCGTCTACAAGTAATACTCTGCCTTCACCATCTTGTTGAAGCGCTTCAGCGATAAGGCCGTTATCTTCGAAACATTTAATTGTGCTGACTGAGCCACCAAATGAGTTACAACTACCATAGTTACTGAACATGGGCTCGACAACATCGACCATATCGATGTAAGTGTCACAAAGTTCCGAGGTGTTGTATTCCATAGTCATACTCCTGTAGATCGATATTGTGCTGCGTCGTGCACAATTTGACGAGATAAGGCCAGTATATAAGGGATTCTTAAAAAGAAAAGTGTTATCAATCACGCGACTGTTGATATATGCGGTATTTTTCAATGTCGCAGGGAGGCTTGAAGAAGGATCTTAAGTTGCTAGAATTTGTACTTGTAAGGCGGAAAATTCAATCTCTGTTCCTAAGGGATTTTCTGTTAGGCAAAAGCGGATCTCAGTGATTGTTCCATTATCAATCTGAAAGATGGGACAATAATTTGGTGAAAAAATCCGTTGTTCACTATAATCTAATGATTCATCAAATAGTAAAGTATTGACTTTATATGGAAAATGCTAGGAAATAGAGACAATCGTCAAAAATATTAAAGACTATTGATTTGGTATGATAGTAAATGCCACTCACATGGGTTCCTCTGTTCGTAGCGACTGGCGATTTCTGTTAAGCGCACTGACGCTATTAGGAAAAGCGGGCGAGGATGAAGATATATAGAAAATGATAAAAGCCAATATGAGTAAAATTTGCGTATTTATCGTTCAGTATTCGGTTTTATTTAAGATTGAAAAATGAAGGGTTCTCTAAGAGTTCAATGAAATCCATGCGGCATTCCGCTTAAATTTAATACTCACAATATTTGCAGGTTTGGTTGCTGCATGATAAGGAAATGGAAACTAAGTGACTAAGATTAGAGTCAAGCAGGAAGAGTCGCTCTCTATTAAATTTATTCATCAGATGAAGGTGGGAGATAATCGACGTCTAGACCTGTATTTTTTTCTTCCTAAAGAGATGAGCATAGGGCCTCAGATCCTGAATGAAGAGGAGTACTATCATTCGGCTATCACAGGGCGACGTTCTTATTACTCTATTGGACTTCACTTGCCCTTGGTACAGAGTCGTTTTGCCAGTCAGAAAAAACGTACAGTAGAGGAATTTCGGTTATATTTGAACCTATTTGCCTATCAATTTGCTGTTGCAATCGAGACCGATAGCAAAGAGTTGGCACAGATTGAAGATCACGAAGATTTCTTTAACTCTCTGCAAAGTTTGTGTGATTTGGTGAGTCAACTTTTAAAGAAGTTTCGTCGTAATGAGCCTAGCGATCCTAAATGGAAATCTTATTTTGAGAATGCTGATAATTATCTTTCCTGGCTCTGTGAACAGCGCTTATTGAAACTGTTATCCAGAGCGCCGAGAAGTAGCGAATACAGTGAAATTTTAGAATTGGCTATTGCCTTGTGTAGGGCTGAGAGCCAACATAGAGAATCGAAGCGGTATAATTCTAGTCAGACTAAGGAAGATCCTAATCGCATCTCCAATAAAATGTTATTACTCAGGCGATTAATACAACAAGGTGTTGTATTAAAAGAGGAAACAAGAACTTTAGGCACAGGCCTTAAGAAGATGACTACCGGCTTTGCAACCGCGATGGTGATGTTGGTGGTGTCGACACTTATTATCAAGGCTCAGGGGGTTTTTAGCGGCTTAACGATTGCCTTTGTGTTAACTCTGGCTGTGATCTATGGTTTTCGTGAAATTTTTAAAGAAGATATTCGAAATGCACTCTGGCGCTTGATACAGAAGGGTAGGCCTAAGTGGAGTCGAATACTCAGAGATACTAATAGCCATGCTCCTATTGCAAAGCAGTTGATCTGGTTAGATTTTATAAAACCTTTCGAGTTGCCATATAAGATCGATGAAATTCTTAAACGGCGTCACAGACAAAATAAGTTTGATACTGAAGTGTTGCATTACCGTAGCCGTATCCGTGTGACCCAGAAAGAATTTCTGACTGGTTATACATCAATACAGGAGCAGGTAAACTTTAGTTTAGCCCCATTTGCTCGTTATCTGGAGCGAGGAAAAGCGAAGATATACAAGGAACATGAGGGTAAGATTAGCAGTGACTCGGTGGAGCGTCGTTATCAGATAAATCTAATTCTAGCAGTGCAAGATGGCAAAGACGAAATGCAATTTGCGCGTTATAAGATCACGATGAATCGCTCGACAATTATCGATATCAGCCAGAGTGAGTTACCTGAAGGCGTCGCTGCGATAGAATAAAAATCGAGTTCTTAGCTCTAGGGTTATGATCTTGGAACGTTCTCTATTTTATCGCGTAAACGCTTGACAGATATATTGTTCACCGATCTGTTTAGCTCGTTTAAGTGCGATTTCGGCATTCCTCAAATACTGTTCAAGATCCTGCTCTGGTTGAAAAGACGCTATGCCCATACAGATACCTTGACCCAGTCCAATATTATTAAGGCTCGCTAATGACTTTATGGCGAAGTGATGCGCCTGATCTGCATCTGTATCTGGCAAGATGAAGATGAGTTTTCCCAGTTGCCAGTGAGACATCTGATAATTCAATGGCAACTCTCTGAGAAGGGAAACCTCAACTTCTTTCTGCCTGGTCTCTAGCTGGCCTATATCACTCATATGGCTTAACATATTCTCAGATGTGATGTCTAACAGGAGTAGACTGGAGTGATCTTTACTACTTTGATTTAATGAATCGAAATAGTTTTCAAGATCCCTATAGTTGACAAAGATAGTTGAGCGATGTGGCACCAGTGAACGGGATTCATCATAGGTATACTTGATGGTCGCTTGCTCGAAAGTACAAACGATATAGTCCAGCTCTCCGGACACATCGATATGGCCCTTGAGTGTGGCTTGTAAGTAAGTATCATTCGTCGATGAAGTATATAATACCTGACCTTCCCAACTTCCCTTAAGTAATATCAGCTGAGAAATGTGAGACCAATTACTACCTAAATCATTGGGCAAGATGTTAATGATATTGGTGCAGTCGGTGCTTATCTGCATTTCTTGTTCAAACGCCGAGTTAACACGCATGATAGAGCCGTCGGCCTGAATCAGTGCCGTTGGTATTCCGCTGTTATTCAAAATTTTACTCAGGTAGGCGTCTTGTTGGACTTGCTTGAGCTGGCTAATATCTTCGAAGGTGATGACCAGATAGTTGCTACATTGATATTTAGAAGCTTGGGTTGTGATATGGGCAATTAACTTGGCTTGTGTTTTGGCCCCCATATTCAGGTTTAGCTCGCCTTTCCATTGTTGTTTTTGCTGGATTTGAGTCATTATATGTACAAAGTCATCGTCTTCAAGCTGCAAGATTCTTTGTAGGCTGCGATTAATGAGATTATCTTCGGGTAAAGATAATTGAACTGCGGCTAGTTTATTTGCCGAGATCACTCTATGTTTCTCATTGACTATAATACAGCCCACCTCACGATAGAAGAGGTGGTTTGATAGTTCTATGCTGAATTGTCTAGAACGTTGTGATAAACGATAAAAATGATTGAGCAGGATCAGTATAGAGGTCAACAGAGTCAGTAAAAAACCACAGCCTATAAGTATGGCACGCCACTGAGAGAAACGGGCGGCAATATCATCATTGTGCATGTATGAAACTAGAAAGTATTCTCTGCGGTTTTCGTATTGGGAGGTAAGTTCAACTTTTAGATACACGAATGTAGCATTCTCACCATGGAACTGGCCAAAATTATTCATGGCTATATCACGCCATAGTGCCGGATAGCTCTGTTTCATACTGCCTCCCAAAGTATCGGGAACACGTCTTAAATAGTCGCGAGAATTTGTACCTGCGTAGAGTAAACTCTGAGTATCTAAAATCAATAGTGGTGATTGATTTCTGGAGTAGGCTGGTTGGATGTTTTTCAACATCTTAGGCAAAGAATTATATGTCACTAAATAACCTCTGACACTTTGATCTGGGTTCTCAAGCCAGGCAAGATGATAGAGGTAAGGTTCTAGCTTACCATTAATTTTACTGAATCCCAGTGGAGAGGTATAGATCTCATTACCTCCCATATTGCTTAAACCATCGAGCAGTGATGGGGGGAGAGTTTTATGGCCAAAATGATTGCTGGTAGCAAACTTAAAGTTACCTTGAGGATCAAACAAGGCGATATCTAATAGCTCAGGAATATTACTGGTAATTATATCCCAGTTATTTTTTAGTTTGTCTTGTCTAGGGATGCTAGGTTCATTCAAATAGTGCTTGAGCAGTTCTGACTTGGCAACCATCCGCGTATGGAATTGTTGGGAAGCGACATTATCTGCAATCAAGATCCCCACAGCTTGAAGCTCACTGTATCTCTGAGTTGCCCAGTCTTTCTGGAGTCTACGCTCTCCTATCGTGATGATGATGTTGCTGAGTAATACAATGCTGATTATCAGTATGAAAACTTGTGTCGCCACCGAAAATAGTCTTTGATTTGACCAATGAATATTTTGGGCTGGGATAAGAGGTGATAGTTTTGGCATCAACATCTAAGCTATTTCTATTGTTTATCTATGAAATAATCATACTAGCATAAAATAAATTCGTGAACACAGAAGGTTAAATGAATAAAACCTCACTTTTGTTTGTGTAAATAATCAATGAAATACTCAGCCAACGACGCCTAAGTGTCTATGCTTGAACTCTGCACCACTCTGTTCGACCCAAGTCCTACACGCCGTAATATCAACCCCTTCCAGTCCATCTATGGCTGAGACCTGTACCAAATCGATAGTATCAACTGCAAGTTTAATGAAGGCCTTTACACTGTCGTAGCTGCCTTTTAACTTAGGTTTGCAATGCATTTTGTAAGCGATTTCATTATCTGTATTGAGTGATATTGATAGGCTATCTACCCAAGGTGCCAGCTCAGGCAAAATATTGCGCCGATGAAACAAATTACCTAAACCATCGGTATTGACTCTGACTCGCCCACCATGTCGTTTAATCTCTCTTGCTAAGGATATTAAAGTGGACAAATTAAGTGTGGGTTCGCCATATCCACAGAAGACATATTCATCAAAGGTGCTAACATCACCAAGTAACGGGATGATCTCTTTGCTGGTGGGTTGGTGGTCTAGAGCTAACTGATACTCATGGACTTGTTTGCTGCCGTTATGCTTTGGACAAAATTGGCATCTAAGAGTGCAGCGTCCGGTTATATTAAGGTAGCGACTATTGCGTATATCATAAACTAAGGTTGAACTAGCCATAGGTGCCTAGGTGATTCTCTCTAGGTTCTATTGTAGGCAAGGTTGAGACAGGAAACTGCCAAAGTGATCACGGAAGCTGGATGTTTTGTACCTACATCTGAGTTACTAGATACAGTATTTAATATTCGGTAACGATAAAAAGTTAAAATAACAGCCGGGATTATTGACTGTTACCATTGAAAACTAAGGATTAATCATGTCGGAAAGATTTATTTCTTTTTCTTGTTATTTTTCTTACTGAATGTCTTAGCACCAGGCTTAACCTTGTTTTTTCCAGGGGGCTTGGCTTCCTTGTTCTTAGGACGAAGATCTTTGATGAATCTACGTTTAAGAGGCTGGTTCATGTAACGTTCGATCTTGCCGACAACACGGATATCGTGCGCCTCGACCAAAGAGATAGCGGTGCCTTTTGCACCCGCGCGACCAGTCCGTCCGATACGGTGTACATAAGTATCTGCAGATCTTGGCATATCGAAGTTAATCACATGCGTGATGTCATCAACGTCGATACCACGAGCCGCCACATCGGTGGCTAACAGGACACTGACTTCACCTTTAGTGAAGCGCCCTAAAGCCTGAAACCTCAGTTTTTGCTCCATATCACCCCGCATAAAGCTACAAGTGATCCCCTCTCTTTGTAGCAAACCTTCTAGGCTTGCTACGCCCTCTCGAGTTTTGATAAATACTATAGTGCGCTGCACATCTTCCTGTTTAAGGATGTTGCACAGCAGTTCGAATTTATGTTGTTTATTATCGGCAAGATGGATCCATTGATGGATCTTAGCTTTCTCGCTGCGCGGTGCTTCTGCCTCGACCTTCACTGGATTGGTTAGCAGTTGATGTGAGAAACGCCCCACATCTCTGCCCTCTAAGGTTGCAGAGAAAAGCATGGTTTGTTTACGACCAACGGACTCGATGGCGATGGTCTCGACCACGGTAGAAAAACCCATATCCAACATTCTATCGGCTTCATCGATAACAAGCACTTCAACTTCTTCGGCATTGAAGTGGCCCTTATCCAGATATTCCATCAAACGCCCAGGAGTGGCGACTAATATATCGACATTTGCCTTCAGCGCTTCTTCTTGTGGGGCGTAAGGCATGCCACCTGTGATAATGGTGATATCAAGATCCAGACCTGTCGCCAGATGTGAAGCGTAGCGATGAATTTGGCTGGCAAGTTCACGGGTGGGTGTCAACACTAGGACACGGGCCTGTCCGCCAAAACGTCGAGGGAAGTCAATGATATGCTGGATTGCAGGTAGCAGAAAACTGGCCGTTTTCCCTGTCCCCGTTGGTGCACGAGCTAAGATATCTTTCTGCTCCATCGCCAATGGAATAGTTTGTTGCTGTATTGTGGTGGGCTTCTTATGGCCCATGGCTTTTAATGACTCTAGTAAAATAGGGTCAAGCAGGAAGTCTTCAAATAGCATGCGCAGCGTTCTCAATAAATAATAGCGGCACATTATACATCAAACCCCCTTCTAGTTTCACCTTAATCATTAGCCTGCTTTGGAGGTTATTTCAATGCTGTTATCAGGCTAGTACTTGAGATAAAACCCACTGATCAGGCGGATCATCTCTTGGGTGTAGTTACCATTATTTTCCTTGATACAGAAGTGACTCGAGTCGGATAGATTGTTCTGTTGTGGGAGATAAGCTTGCCGATGACCTAAATTAAACACATGTCGATGAGGCTTTTTAGATGTTGAATCTGCAATGTTCATAATTCGATACATGATGAGTTCTGAGCATGCCAACTCTTGCTGGAAGTCAGGCATGCTTTGACTGGGTAGGATGAGACTAGCAGTGCCATCGGCTGACAAAAGGTGAGTTATTGCTTTTATTAAGCATGAGAAATTTAAAGTGTCGGAATGTCTGGCTTTTGCCCTTAGCTGGTTTTGAGATTGCGTCCCACCTTTAAAATAAGGAGGATTGCAGATGATATGATCAAATTTTACTCGAATGTCCAAGTGTTGTTGAGCAAAGTCCTGAATGGCACACTGTTTTATTATTAATCTCTCACCCCACTTAGAGGTGTCAAAGTTTCTCTGACAAGCCGACGCCGCGGTTTCATCGAGTTCAATGGCGGTGATCATACCTCCACTTCGCTGAGCGGACATTAAACTTAGCAATCCACTTCCAGCACCAATATCGAGAAT
>JBAHZX010000100.1:0-22594 GCA_037132815.1 Shewanella sp. | reverse complement strand
TCAGAAGTTCAAGATGTAATAGTAAAACTCAATGACAGGCCTAGAAAGAAGCTAAATTACAAAACGCCAGCTAAATTAATGGCTGAACACAGAGTGGCTCTGGCTGCTTAGTGGTTATGCACTTCAAAGTTGAATCTGCCTTTTAAAATATTCTATTTATTTCTTAGGCTACGAGATTAATTGGCACTAAAAAAATACCTGATTTTATCTTTTTGCAAACTCGGTTATTTCAGCAATAATAATGGGGGACTCCCCTCAGTGTCAGAGCCCTTGTCACTCTTTAAGATTTATACTAGATTTTTGAGATCGAGCGGGCAATAAAAAAGGCACCCGATGAGTGCCTTTTTAATGATGGCTTGCTAGATATTAAATAATGTTAAGATCCACGTTCGTCTTGTGAGACAAAGCTACGCTCGGGTGCGCCGGTATATAACTGACGTGGACGACTGATCTTATGACCAGGTTGATCCAACATCTCTTTCCAGTGAGCAATCCAACCCACTGTGCGCGCTAAGGCGAACAGTACAGTGAACATGCTAGTCGGGATACCGATAGCTTTCATGATGATACCTGAGTAGAAATCGACGTTTGGATATAGCTTCTTAGAGACGAAATAATCATCTTCAAGGGCAATACGTTCGAGTTCCATGGCGACATCGAGCAGAGGATCGTTAACATTAAGCTCTTTAAGCACTTCATGACAGGTTTCACGCATGACTTTAGCGCGAGGGTCAAAGTTCTTATAGACACGATGTCCAAAGCCCATTAGACGGAAAGGATCTTCCTTATCTTTAGCACGAGCGATGAACTCAGGGATACGATCTACGGTACCAATCTCTTCGAGCATGTTCAGACACGCTTCGTTAGCGCCGCCGTGAGCGGGCCCCCAAAGTGATGCAATACCCGCTGCAATACATGCAAATGGGTTAGCACCTGAAGAGCCGGCCAGACGTACTGTCGATGTCGACGCATTTTGCTCATGATCCGCATGCAGAATAAAGATGCGGTCCATGGCTTGCTCGATAATTGGGTTAACCTTGTATTCTTCACATGGCACAGCAAACATCATGCTGAGGAAATTACCTGCATAGCTCAGGTCATTACGTGGATATATGAATGGCTGGCCAATTGAGTACTTGTAGCACATAGCGGCAATTGTCGGCATCTTAGAGACTAGACGGAAGGCGGCAATTTCGCGGTGACGCTCATCGTTAACATCTAGTGAATCTTGGTAAAATGCAGAAAGTGCACCAGTAACACCACATAACATTGCCATTGGATGAGCATCACGTCGGAAGCCTTTAAAGAAGGCGACTAGTTGCTCGTTAACCATGGTGTGGTTCTTAACGGTATGAACAAATTTTTCGTACTGAGTTGTGGTTGGAAGCTCTCCGTACAGCAACAAATAACACAGATCTAAATAATCTGATTCTACGGCTAATTCACCAATAGGGTATCCGCGGTGAAGCAGTATTCCTTTTGCGCCGTCGATATAGGTTATCGCAGATTCGCAGGAGGCTGTCGCGAGAAATCCTGGGTCGAAAGTAAAGTGCCCTTTACTACCTAATTTGCTGATGTCAATGACATCGAAGCCCGCCGTTCCTTTTTTTATTGGCAGATCAATAGAGTCATTCCCTGGCAGTTCCAACTTGGCTATATTTTCAGCCATACTCGTTCTCCTTACTTCATTCTTATGTTGAGTGCGACTTATCAAACCCCAATACTGTACAGTGAATCTAGATCACATTTCAATTTAAATAAGTGTTTAAGTTTATTAGACGATAGTCTTATATTGCTCAAACCTCATGGTAGACAGATGTTTGGCATGTTTTTCACCAAGAAAACATTTTTTGTATAATGTGATGTTTGTATTTGACATTTGCTCCGCGTATACTGCAGCAGCTTGAAATAGCTGCAGGCACTGCTATCTAGAGTGTACATAGTTGATAGTGTGATTAGTTAATTCTAAATAACTAAGTGTCTGTTTAAACTTTTCTTTTGTAGTAAAATCAAAATGTGATTTTTTCATATTTTGCTTCTTAAACAAAAGCGGTTCGTATAACAAAAATATAGCTCAATTGAGCAGAGTGAGCAGAACGTGAAAAAGCAAAGACCTGTCCATCTAAATCTGCAGACCATACGCTTTCCTGCAACAGCGATCGCGTCTATTCTCCACCGTGTATCCGGTGTCATCATGCTTTTTGCTGTTGGCATTATTATCTGGTTGCTGAATGAATCTTTAGCATCTCCAGAGAGTTTTGCGGGGGTACAATCTCTTTTTGATAACGTGTTGATGAAGTTTGTTATCTGGGGAATTCTTACTGTACTGGGCTATCACCTTATCGTTGGCATACGTCATCTGATAATGGATGCTGGTTACTGGGAAGAGTTGCCCGCTGGTATCGCTTCGGCAAAAGTCGCATTTGCAATGTCAATTGCGTTTTCTATCATTGTAGGGGTTTGTGTATGGTAACCAATGCAGCAAGTCTTGGACGCAGCGGTGTTCATGATTTTATTTTAATACGTGCAAGCGCAATCATCTTAGCCTTATATACTATTTTTGTGGTTGGATTTATTGCTGTTAGCTCTCCACTAACCTACGACACATGGCATGGCTTGTTCAGTGCTCTGCCGATGAAAGTATTCACCTTACTCGCTCTGGTTGCGATTTTGGTTCATGCCTGGATCGGTATCTGGCAAGTATTAACAGATTACGTTAAGCCATTAATGCTTCGTGGTTTGCTCCAGTTTGTTGTCGTCGTAACAGCCTTGTCTTATTTGGCTGCAGGCATTTTGATTGTGTGGGGTGTTTAAGTGAGTATTCCAGTACGTGAATTTGATGTGGTCGTGATCGGTGCCGGTGGCGCAGGTATGCGAGCTGCATTACAGATTTCAAAAGAGGGTAAGAGCTGTGCGCTTTTATCTAAAGTGTTCCCGACTCGTTCTCATACGGTTTCAGCTCAAGGCGGCATCACTGTAGCTCTAGGCAATGCTCATGAAGACCATTGGGAACAGCACATGTATGATACCGTTAAAGGTTCTGATTTTATTGGTGACCAAGAAGCGATTGAGTTCATGTGTAAAACTGGTCCAGAGGCAGTTATCGAACTTGAGCATATGGGTCTGCCTTTCTCTCGTTTTGAGAATGGGAAGATATACCAGCGTCCGTTCGGTGGTCAGTCTAGAAACTTTGGTGGTGAGCAAGCGGCTCGCACCGCAGCCGCAGCCGACCGTACTGGTCATGCGCTACTACATTGTCTTTATCAGCAAAATGTTAAGCATAAGACAGAAGTCTTTTCCGAATGGTATGCACTCGACTTAGTGAAGAACGAAGACGGTGTGATTGTTGGTTGTACTGCTCTTGATATCGAGAGTGGTGAAATTGTCTATTTCAAGGGCAAGGCAACGGTACTTGCTACCGGTGGTGCGGGTCGTATTTATGCTTCTACGACCAATGCTCATATTAATACCGGCGATGGTGTTGGTATGGCAATGCGTGCCGGTGTTCAGATGCAAGATATGGAAATGTGGCAGTTCCATCCGACGGGAATTGCGGGAGCTGGTGTTCTGGTGACTGAAGGTTGTCGTGGTGAAGGTGGATATCTGCTAAACAAAGATGGCGAACGTTTTATGGAACGTTATGCGCCTAACGCGAAGGATTTGGCATCACGAGATGTAGTCGCACGCTCTATGATGACCGAGATTCGTGAAGGTCGTGGTTTAGACGGTCCTTTAGGTCCGCATTTATTACTTAAACTGGATCACTTAGGTAAAGAGACATTAGAAGCGCGTCTTCCTGGTGTGTGTGAACTGTCTCGTACGTTCGCTCATGTCGATCCGGCAGATGGCCCCATTCCTGTATTACCAACATGTCATTACATGATGGGTGGTCTGCCTGCAAAAGTGAGCGGCCAGGTGTTACGTAAGAATGAAGATGGCTCCGAGACGGATGTAATTGGTTTATTTGCCGTTGGTGAAATTGCCTGTGTATCGGTACACGGCGCTAACCGCCTAGGAGGTAATTCACTACTCGATTTAGTGGTATTTGGTCGTGCTGCAGGTCAGCATCTGGGTAAAGCACTGGATGAGACACCAACACCGAAAGATGCGACTGAGGCGGATATCGATGCGTCTTTAGCACGTTTGAACCGTTGGGAAAGCAATAAAGATGGTGAAGATCCAGTACAAATCCGTAAAGATTTACAACTTTGTATGCAGATGAATTTCTCCGTATTTCGCCGTGGTGATTCTATGGCTGAGGGCCTGACAGAGCTGAAGCAGATCCGTGAACGTCTAGCCAATGCTAAGCTTTCAGATAATTCCAAAGAGTTTAATACACAGCGTATTGAATGTTTAGAGTTGGATAATCTGATGGCGACGGCAATTGCGACGGCTTATGCTGCCAATTATCGTACTGAAAGTCGTGGTGCTCATTCACGTGAGGATTTCCTTGATCGTGATGATGAGAACTGGTTGTGTCACAGTTTATTTGACCCGGTTACGGAACAAATGGATCGACGTCCGGTTAACATGGAGCCTAAGCTTCGTGCCGCTTTCCCACCGATCAAGCGTACTTACTGAGGAGATACAGATGAATTTGAATATTGCCGTTTATCGCTATAATTCTGATGTAGACGCTAAGCCGTATATGAAGGATTATACATTAGAAGTCGCTGAAGGTACCGATATGATGGTTCTTGATGCACTCATACTTCTGAAAGAGCAAGATCCTAGCTTGGCATTTCGTCGTTCATGTCGTGAAGGTGTTTGTGGCTCAGATGGCCTGAACATGAATGGTAAAAATGGTTTGGCTTGTATCACGCCAGTGTCTACCTTCAAGGGTAAGAAGATCGAGATCAGACCGTTGCCGGGAATGCCTGTTGTTCGTGACATTATTGTAGACCTATCTCAGTTCTACACTCAGTATGAGAAGATTAAGCCTTATTTGATTAACGATGAGAAAACGCCTGCGCGTGAACATCTACAATCACCTGAGGAACGTGAACATTTAGATGGTTTATATGAGTGTATCATGTGTGCTTGTTGTTCTACTGCTTGTCCATCTTTCTGGTGGAACCCTGATAAGTTCATCGGTCCAAGTGGCTTGTTACATGCTTATCGCTTTCTAATCGATAGTCGTGACACCGCAACCGAAGAGCGTTTATCAGAACTTGATGATGCATACAGTGTATTCCGTTGTCATGGTATCATGAACTGTGTAGATGTATGTCCTAAGGGACTCAATCCGACTAAGGCAATTGGACACATTAAGTCCATGTTGTTGCAAAGAGCAGTGTAAATGCAAGACCAAGAGCTGAAAGTAATAATTAGATAGCTCGAATTGAGTCACTTCTTTATGTAGAAGTGACTCTTTTATGTAGAAGTGACTCTTTTATGTAAGGGAACTACAAAATGCCATAAAATCTGGAGATCAGAATTTAAGGGCGAAAAAACGAGTACCTCTCGTCAGTCTACGTTTGTAACTATGACGAAGGGTGCATCTACTTAACTTTGGCTAAACACGTGTATAAAGTTTGAAAGGAATAGAAATGCACCAAGGCATCATGAAAGCCTGGCTTGAATCATCTCACCTAAATGGTGCTAATTCGACCTATGTAGAAGAGATGTATGAATCCTATCAAGAAAACCCTCAGTCTGTTACTGAAGACTGGCAAGTGGTGTTTGATAACCTCCCGTATGCCAATGGTGCATCAGTTGATGTACCCGAAGCCGCCCACTCTAAAGTACGTGATTATTTTCGTAGTTTAGCCCTCGAAGGATGTCATAAGGCATCGGCCCGCGTGACAGATCCTGAAGTTGACGCTAAGCAAGTTAAAGTCCTGCAGATGATTAATGCTCATCGATTCCGTGGCCACCAGAATGCTAATCTCGATCCTCTGGGACTGTGGAAACGTGATAAGGTCTCTGAATTGGATCCAGCTTTTCATGGCTTAACAAGCGAAGATATGCAGCGTGAATTCAATACCGGTTCATTTGCTCATGGTGGTGAAACCATGAAGCTGGTGGATCTTGTAAACGCATTGAAGGCCACATATTGTGGCTCTATCGGTGCTGAATACATGCACATGATAGATACTGACGAGAAGCGCTGGATCCAGCAAAAATTAGAACCTTCTTTAGGTAGGGCGAGTTACGACATAACCGCTAAGACCCGTATTCTTCAAGGTTTGAACGCCGCCGAAGGTATTGAGAAATACTTAGGGGCTAAATTCCCAGGTGCGAAACGATTCTCGCTCGAAGGTGGCGATGCGCTTGTTCCTATGATGCGCGAGATCATTTATCGTGCGGGTGAAGCTGGCACTAAAGAAGTTGTTGTTGGCATGGCTCACCGTGGGCGCCTGAACTTATTGGTTAATATCTTAGGTAAAAAACCTACTGAGTTGTTTGACGAATTCGCCGGTAAACATAGCGACGAACTCAATGGTTCTGGAGATGTTAAATATCACCAAGGTTTTTCCTCCGACTTTAAGACGCCCGGTGGCAATATTCACTTAGCCCTTGCGTTTAATCCATCGCATCTGGAGATCGTTAATCCGGTTGTTATGGGTTCTGTGCGTGCACGTCTGGATCGTCGCGGCTGTGAAGATGGTCTCGAAGTTTTGCCTATTACCATTCATGGTGACTCGGCTATCACGGGTCAGGGTATAGTCCAAGAGACATTCAACATGTCTCAGACTCGCGGCTTTAAGGTGGGTGGCAGTATACGTATCGTGATTAATAATCAGGTAGGTTTCACCACCTCGAATCAGGACGATGTTCGCTCCACTGAGTACTGTACCGATATCGCTAAGATGGTGCAGGCACCGATTTTTCATGTTAATGCCGACGATCCGGAGGCTGTCGCCTTTATCTCTCAGCTGGCCGTCGACTATCGTAATGAATTTAAGCGCGATGTGGTTATCGATTTGGTTTGTTATCGCCGTCATGGCCATAACGAAGCCGATGAGCCTAGTGCGACTCAGCCGCTGATGTACGCCAAGATTAAAAAGCATCCTACTCCGCGTAAGATTTATGCTGATAAGTTGATTGCCGAGAATACCTTGGCCGCCGATGAAGTCACGTCGATGATCAACGCTTATCGTGATGCCTTAGATCAAGGTGATTGTGTGGTCGATGAGTGGCGCCCTATGACATTGCATTCGGTCGACTGGTCACCCTACATTAACAGAGAGTGGGATGAAGAATATCCGGCTCAGATGTCGATGGATCGTATTCGTAATCTTGCGGATAAAATCAGTTACGTGCCTGAATCTCACAAGTTGCAATCTCGTGTGGCTAAGATCTATAAAGATCGCGTATTGATGGCAAAAGGAGAGAAGTTACTTGATTGGGGTTTTGCAGAGACTCTGGCCTACGCATCGATCCTTGAGGACAAGAAACGTATCCGTATCACAGGTCAGGATTCGGGTCGTGGAACCTTCTTCCATCGCCATGCGGTACTGCACAATCAAAATGATGCATCAGCCTATATGCCATTGCGCAACATTGCCGATGATCAAGGCCCGATTGATTTGACCGATTCTGTTTTATCTGAAGCTTCTGTACTTGCTTTTGAGTACGGTTATGCTACGGCTGAGCCAGGTGGATTGACCCTATGGGAAGCTCAGTTTGGTGATTTTGCCAACTGTGCCCAGGTGGTAATCGATCAGTTCCTCTCGTCTGGTGAGCAGAAGTGGGGCCGTTTGTGTGGTCTGACTATGTTACTACCTCATGGCTACGAAGGTCAGGGGCCAGAGCACTCGAGCGCGCGTCTGGAGCGTTTCTTGCAGTTATGTGCGAACCACAACATGCAGGTCTGCGTACCATCGACACCGGCTCAGGTTTATCACATGCTCAGACGTCAGGTTGTACGTCCTATGCGTCGTCCTCTGATCGTGATGTCTCCTAAATCTTTGTTGCGTCATCCATTAGCTGTTTCTAGCATGGAAGAGCTGGCACTGGGAACGTTCCAGAACATTATCCCTGAGATAGACAGCCTAGATAGCAATAGGGTGGATCGCGTGGTCTTCTGTAGTGGCAAGGTCTATTTCGAATTGCTTGAGCGACGTCGTAAAGAGGACATCACTAATGTCGCCCTTATTCGTGTGGAGCAGCTTTATCCGTTCCCACACCCCGAAATGGAAGCGATATTAGCTCAATACTTGCATGTTAAAGATTTTGTTTGGTGTCAGGAAGAGCCGCAAAATCAGGGGGCTTGGTATTGTAGTCAGCATCATTTCTGGGAAGCAATCCCAGCAGGTGCTCAGCTAACCTATGCCGGTCGTGAAGCATCTGCTGCACCTGCATGTGGTTATCCTGCATTGCATACTCAGCAGCAAGACTCTTTGATCAAAACAGCATTAAAACTGTAGTAACAGACAATTTATAGAAGGATAGCTCATAATGAGTATCGAAATTAAGGTACCCGTACTGCCAGAATCTGTTGCCGATGCGACCATTGCCACTTGGCATGTGCAAGTTGGTGAACAAGTCACTCGTGATCAGAACCTCGTTGATATTGAGACTGATAAAGTTGTACTCGAGGTGGTTGCACCCGAAGATGGATCCATTGCCGAGTTTTTGGCAGCAGAAGGAGACACCGTTCTTGGTGAAGCCGTTATTGCCAAGTTTATTGCTGGCGTAGTCGTCGGTCAGGAAGTGACTAAGGCTGAGGCTGAAGCTGCAACTCCTGAAGTGACAGATGAGTCAAATGACGCTCTTAGCCCATCGGTTCGCCGTTTGATTGCAGAGCATAATCTTGATGCTAGCAAGATTAAGGGCACTGGGGTGGGTGGGCGTATCACTAAGGAAGATGTTGAAGCTTTCGTTAAGAATGCCAGAACGGCATCGACACCAGCGGTAAGTACACCTGCAGTAATAGTGCCTCTGGCCGAGCGTGGCGAAAAGCGTGTACCTATGTCACGTTTACGTAAAACGATTGCTAAACGTCTTCTGGAAGCTAAAAATTCTACGGCCATGCTGACGACGTTCAATGAAGTCAACATGCAGCCCATTAAAGATATTCGTAAGCAGTATCAGGAGCTCTTCGAGAAGCGTCATGATGTCCGTCTGGGCTTTATGTCTTTCTACATTAAGGCCGTGACCGAAGCATTGAAGCGTTTTCCCGAAGTTAATGCCTCAATTGATGGCGATGATCTTGTTTATCACAACTATTTCGATATCAGTATCGCAGTTTCTACGCCTCGTGGTCTGGTTACGCCTATACTCCGTGATACCGACACCATGAGCCTTGCGGATATCGAGCGTAATGTACGTGAGTTGGCGATCAAAGGCCGTGACGGTAAGTTAACCGTTGAAGATATGACTGGCGGTAACTTTACTATCACTAATGGTGGTGTCTTCGGCTCATTGATGTCGACACCGATACTGAACCTGCCACAAAGTGCGATCTTGGGTATGCATGCTATTAAAGATCGTCCAATGGCAGTTAATGGTCAGGTTGAAATACTGCCCATGATGTACTTGGCACTCTCTTACGATCATCGCATTATTGATGGTCGTGAGTCCGTTAGTTTCTTGGTTGCCATTAAGGACTTCCTCGAAGATCCAACTCGTCTACTGTTAGATTTATAAAATAATTGCAGTGACATTATACCCGTTAAGTCTCAAGGCGTGACTGGTATTACCCTCGTTACTGGTTCCAAAAGAACCAGTTAAATTTGATAGAAGTATATGGATAGATCATCATGAATTTGCATGAGTATCAGGCAAAAGCTCTATTTGCCGAATATGGTTTACCAGTGTCAGAAGGTTATGCGTGTGATACAGCTCAAGAAGCTGTAGAAGCTGCAGGCCATATTGGCGGTGATTTGTGGGTTGTTAAGTGTCAAGTACACGCAGGCGGCCGTGGTAAAGCAGGTGGCGTTAAAGTGACGGGTTCTAAAGACGAAATTAGAGCATTTGCCGAACATTGGTTAGGCAAAAACTTGGTCACGTACCAGACTGATGAAAAGGGTCAGCCAGTTGCTAAAATATTAGTAGAAACTTGTACCGACATTGCCAACGAATTGTATTTAGGTGCCGTTGTTGATCGTGCTTCACGCCGTGTGGTGTTCATGGCTTCTACCGAAGGCGGTGTTGATATTGAGACAGTGGCTGAAAATACGCCAGAGTTGATCCACAAGGCTATTATAGATCCATTGACGGGTCCTCAGCCATTCCAGGCTCGTGATCTTGGTTTTAAGTTGGGTCTAAACCCGACTCAGATGAAGCAGTTCACTAAAATCTTCATGGGTTTAGCTAAGATGTTTGAAGACCATGATTTTGCACTGTTAGAGATTAATCCATTGGTTATCACAGCCGAAGGTAACATTCACTGTCTCGACGGTAAGATTGGTATCGATGGCAACGCCTTGTACCGTCAGCCTAAAATCCGTGACATGCATGATCCATCGCAAGATGATGCTCGTGAAGCTCACGCAGCAAAATTCGAGCTTAATTATGTCGCACTAGATGGAAATGTCGGCTGTATGGTTAATGGTGCGGGTCTTGCTATGGGCACCATGGACATCGTTAACTTGCACGGTGGTAAGCCTGCTAACTTCCTCGATGTTGGCGGCGGAGCGACTAAAGAGCGCGTAGCTGAAGCATTTAAAATCATCCTGTCTGACGATAACGTCAAAGCTGTATTGGTTAATATTTTCGGTGGTATCGTGCGCTGTGACATGATTGCTGAAGGTATTATCGGTGCGGTTAAAGAGGTTGGTGTAACCGTACCTGTTATTGTTCGCCTTGAAGGTACTAACGCAGAGCTTGGCCGTGAAGTATTAGCCAGTTCAGATCTCGATATCATTGCTGCCACGAGTCTTACTGACGCGGCTCAGCAAGTTGTTAAAGCTGCAGGGGGCAAATAATGTCTGTCTTAATCAATAAAGATACTAAAGTTATTTGTCAGGGCTTTACCGGCGGTCAAGGCACATTCCACTCTGAGCAAGCTATCGATTATGGAACTCAGATGGTTGGTGGTGTTTCTCCTGGAAAAGGTGGTCAAGTTCATCTTGGTCTTCCTGTATTTAACACCGTTAAAGAAGCAGTGGCTGAAACAGGTGCAACGGCATCTGTTATCTATGTCCCTGCACCTTTCTGTAAAGATGCAATTCTTGAAGCTATCGACGGTGGTATTGAGCTTATCGTGTGTATCACAGAAGGCATCCCGACTCTGGATATGCTTCAGGTTAAAGTTAAACTTGAAGAGACTGGCGTGCGTATGATTGGTCCTAACTGTCCGGGTGTTATTACTCCTGGTGAGTGTAAGATTGGTATCATGCCAGGTCACATTCACAAGCCGGGTAAAGTCGGTATCGTTTCACGCTCAGGTACGCTGACCTATGAAGCGGTTAAGCAGACAACCGATGAAGGTTTTGGTCAGTCTACTTGTGTTGGTATTGGTGGCGATCCAATTCCTGGTACTAACTTCATCGACGTTCTCGAGCTATTCCAGAACGATCCACAGACCGAAGCGATCGTCATGATCGGTGAGATAGGTGGCACAGCCGAAGAAGAAGCGGCCGATTACATTAAGGCTAATGTAACTAAGCCCGTTGTTTCATACATTGCCGGTGTTACAGCACCTGAAGGCAAGCGTATGGGCCATGCTGGTGCAATCATAGCTGGTGGTAAAGGTACAGCTGAAGATAAGTTTGCCGCTCTTGAAGCTGCAGGCGTAACCACAGTTCGTTCTCTTGCTGATATTGGTAAAGCACTACGTACTAGAACGGGTTGGTAATTAATCCTTTCGGTTTTAAAAGGCGCCTTGAGCGCCTTTTTTGTTGATATTTTTATTCTTCACTTATACGGGCAGGTTAGTATTTCCGTATTATCGACTTTGAGGCATAAGCTCGGCTGGCTTGAGGAAGAACACATCCTCGGTATAAAATTGCTCTGCTTGGCAGCTTTCCCACCAGATTTTCCAGGTATCATTCATCGGACCATTTTCAATTAGTGCATTAGCGGCTATCGGTTCTATAAGTCTAGGCATAGACATCTGTAAGCCGTATGGTGAGCGGCATTTTATCATTTGTGGCATAAGCTTAGCGGGATCATTTAAGCCCATGCTACCGACTAGTTCATAGAAACTCTTTAAGGTATTGTGATGGAAGTTTTTAATCCTCAGACTCTTCTGTTGCACATTGATCGCTTTGGCTCTAGCGGGGTCTTGGGTAGCGATGCCAGTGGGACATAGGTTGGTGTTGCAGTGACGAGATTGAACACACCCCAGAGCAAACATCATAGTGCGTGCGGCGTTAACCGTATCGGCGCCTAGGGCTATTTTAGCCAGCAAGTCGAAGCTTGATGCCGTTTTCCCAGAGGCTATGATGCGTATTCTATCTCTTAATCCTACACCAATTAAGGCATTGTGAACAAAATATACGGCTTCGAGACACACCATACCTAATCGGTTGGTAAATTCTACGGGAGCGGCACCTGTGCCACCTTCTGCGCCATCAACGGTGATAAAATCTGGGCTAATCCCTGTCTTAATCATGGCCTTACAGATCCCAAGGAATTCGGCAGGGTTGCCGATACAAAGTTTGAACCCCACAGGTTTACCGCCACTGAGTATTCTTAATCTTTGTAAGAATTGCAACAAGGCTATTGGGGTGGTGCATTCTGGGTTTATGGCTGGGGATATACAGTCACGATCCATAGGGATATGACGAATTTCGGCAATTTCGCGGGTGATTTTAGCCTTTGGAAGTACGCCACCGTGGCCAGGCTTAGCACCTTGGCTGAGCTTTATCTCAATCATTTTTATTTGTGGTCGCTTAGCCATGATTTCGAAGGAGTCAGGGTTGAAATTGCCTGCATCATCGCGACAACCAAATAAACCGGAACCTATTTGCCAAACGATGTCTCCACCGTGTTTAAGGTGGTAAGGGCTCGCGCCACCTTCTCCTGTATTATGAAAGCATTCAGCCTGTTTGGCGCCAAGGTTCATGGCTTCGATAGCATTTGCGCTTAATGAACCAAAACTCATGGCCGAGATGTTTAAGTATGAGGCGTCATAGGGTTGAGTACAATCTGGTCCACCGAACCTGATGCGTTTCGCCTTGTGGTTTATTTTTTGGGGTGAGAGAGAATGCCACAGGCTAAGATAATTATCTTTGAGCAGATCTCTCTGGGTACCGAAGGCGATGGTGTCACGAATATTCTTGGCTCTTTGATATACTAGAGTCCTTTGTTCACGATTGAAGGGGAGCTCTTCAGTGTCATTTGCAATGAAATATTGTTGGATCTCGACTCGATATGATTCCAGTAAATATCGAAGGTAGGCGACCACAGGATAGAGTCTGTTTAAGTTGTGTGGACTAAACTTGAGGTCATAAAAGCCTATTAATGAGTAACATACAGTGAATATGAATAGCAATATTGAGAGGGTACTGGTACTTGTATTAATAAAATAGAGGGCTAATAAATTGCCTATACTGGCAATGAACCAGTATACCCATTGCATCATTGTCATATATTTTCCTTATTAACACTACCAAATAGTTAAAATATTACACTTTATTGAGTGATCATGTTGATAAAAAACTAACCGCGGTATAACTTATTTACATATTTTTATTTATAGCGTCAAATGTTTCAAGTGTCGGGCTAAACTAAGGAACCATATGATCATTGCCGAAACAGAAAGATTAATTTTACGACACTTTGAAGCTAAAGATGTCCACACTTTATTCCTGCTTAATAGTATTCCTGAGATTTTGACTTACATTCCTGGTGAGCCGATGATCTCGATTGAACAAGCTGAACATATTTTCTCTGAAGTCATCGTCGTCAGTTACGAAGAGTTTGGCTATGGTCGTTGGGCTGTAGAGCATAAAGCCGATAAAAAAGTGATTGGATACTGTGGGCCTAAGTATATTACCGAGTTTAATGAAGTCGAGCTTGGATATCGTTATCTTCCTGAATATTGGGGACAAGGCTATGGCTCTGAAGCGGGGAAAGCAGCATTGAATTTGTTTTCCAATTTTGGCGTTGATGAAGCAATTGCACTCATTTTGTTAGGTAATAAGGGCTCGGAACATCTGGTTAAAAAACTGGGAATGGAGCATAGAAATAGGGACCGTTATATGGGACATAAGGTCAATGTGTTTCATAAGCATCTTTAAAACAATCTAAACACCAATAAACCAGCTGAAGGCTGGCTATTTAATGACAAGCTTAAGGAATATTAAGCGTCGTTGTGCTCACACTCATCATTAGTACAAACACCATAAAGGTATAGGCTATGATTGGTCAGTTTTATGTTGTGCTTCATGGCTATTTCATCTTGCCGAGTTTCGATTAGGTCATCCGAAAATTCAATAACCTTGTTGCAAGATAAACAAACTAGATGATCGTGGTGATGTTTAGTCGATAACTCAAATACCGCCTTACCAGTCTCAAAGTGATGACGAGTAATGATACCAGCGTCGTCAAATTGGTTGAGAACGCGATACACGGTGGCAAGACCGATCTCTTCACCTAAGTCAAGTAGTCTTTTATATAGATCTTCTGCACTGATGTGTTGGTTTTCGGGTCCTTGCATCAGTTCTAGGATCTTGACTCGTGGTAAGGTGATTTTCAAACCCGCTTTTTTTAGCGCTTGATTTCCATCTGTCATTGCTAATCTCTTGATTGCAGAACCAGCAGTTTAACTCTAGGTTCAATAGTGAATTTTCATCCCTATTATAATAGGTTAAATTAGAAACTTAAACCTTTGAAGGTCATTATCTTAACAAATAAAATAAATGGCTTAGGATCCGAGATAAAGCATGTGATTTAAGCTTAGTTTTTGTATTGTTATACACGTATTTATACTAATGCATAATATCTTGTTGTTGAAATTTACTTCAGGCTTGTCATTGTGTATTTAAGTAAGTATAAAAAATATAAAAGGATTGCAGATGTATCGGCATATAGTTATTTTAACGGGCGCTGGAATTTCAGCTGAATCGGGTCTAAGAACCTTCAGAGATCAAGATGGCCTATGGGAAGAACATACAATTGAAGATGTTGCAACACCAGAAGGTTATGGGCGAGACCCTGAACTGGTCGAGCGTTTCTACAATGCCCGCTGGAAGCAGTTGCATAGTGGAGAGGTAGAACCTAATGAAGGGCATAATGCATTAGCACACCTCGAAAATGAGTTTGATGGTGAGCTATTAATTGTTACTCAAAACATAGATGATTTACATGAGCGAGCAGGCTCTCATCGGTTATTGCATATGCATGGTGAGCTATCAAAAGGGCGTTGTCCGCGTTCTCATCAAACATTTTTACTTAAAGATCCCTTTGGCCCCGAGCACACGTGTACCTGTTGTATTCCGTCTCAGAAACTTAGACCTCATGTTGTTTGGTTTGGTGAAATGCCCATTGGTTTGGATCGTATTCAACATACTTTAGATCATTGTGATCTGTTTATTGCCATAGGAACCTCTGGCAGTGTTTATCCAGCCGCTGGTTTTGTTGATACAGCTAATCATCATGGGGCTCAAACCGTTGAAGTCAATTTAGCCGAGGCAGACAGCCATAGTCAATTTCAATGTCACCTGCAGGGTAAGGCCAGTGAAGTTGTGCCAAAGCTGGTTGAACTGATATTATCTGGTGCAGTGATTAATGATGATAGTTGCAGAGTTTAGTGATATAGCTGTTATAATTTCCAATTAAATCATTTATCTTGAGGTAAAATGGGAATATAAGGCATTAGTCATTTAGCACGATTAAAAAGGTGTCGAGTCAGTCTCAGCCTAACGATGCCAAGAGTCAATAGGTTAGCATATTATGCCGATATGATCAGGGCAACTTTACCTATGACTCTGCCACTCCTTATGGGCCCCATTTCTTGGCTGGATATGCTGGTATTATTTTCACCTTTGAACCAGAGGTTACCTTCACTGTCTATTTTCACCAAGGTTTTGATCAGCTCACCTAGTTTGGGGTGATCGAAAAGGTATACCGCGTCTAGCGTTAAACGACTACGAGAAAAGGTGCCCATGCAAAGAACGAAACTGCCGGCAGGAATACGTGGCAGCATACTGACTCCTGCAACGCGGTATAGATGGATCCCGAACATAAGCCCTCCTCATTTTAAAACATTATTTAGTTATTTTAGTTGTGGGTAAATTAACGTTTCTGCAGGTGGATAAGGGCAGGTAGCCTGATAGGTCTTAACTCCTTTGGTTTCCCAGAAGATCTCCGCGAAGCGATTGACCTTTTCCAGCAGTAGTAAAGTCGCATCACGATCAATATTCTGCTTAGCTTTCGATGCCGCCAGCATAATGCTGTGGCTTAGCTCATGGAACTGTGGGAATTGTTCCAACTGAGGTTGTTTGATGTAGTCGCCCCAGATCACAGTGATTTCATCTTTTACCTTGTGGCCATGGACTTCTTTTTCGGCCACTAAACGGCCGAATTGAGCCTGTTCATTGGATGTTAAAGACGACTTCGCATTGAGTTCTTCTAGAAGATCGACCATGCGGATCATGGTCAATACTGCCAGCTGAGCCGTAATTGGATCGTAAATCTTGCACGGAATATCACAGTGAGCGGAGGCACGCTTAAAAGGTACTTTACTGTCTATTTTATTCAATAAGTTATAAAACATGTTAACTCCTTATTTGCTGTTTGACTGAGTCGTTGCTTGCTTTTGACGGTACATGATGATGGTGAGTCCCAGTGCTGCCACGGCGGGTAAAACCCACAGCAGGTGTACCAGTAATGATGACCAATGAAGATGATCATGCCCTGGATGTGCTAAGGCTGTTGGGGTAATAAGCAGGGCGGGTATAAAGGTGAAAATGGCTGATTTTTTTTGCTTCATGGCTACTGACCTTAATGTTAAGTGGATATTTAGTGGCGAGTTTATGCGTAGTCATCACTAGTGTATGACCGGAATCCAAGCGTTTATATCGACACATTTATCTCCCTGTAATTGGCTCTTTTTAAATAAAAATAACTCTTTGCAGCTGAGCTTTAATCCATGAAGAATTGCAGCATAGATGGGTTCATTATCTGCTTGAGTGATTAGTCGATGTCTTAACTGGTGATAAGGGGTCATGATATGGTTGAGCTGAGCTTCGGATTTCCCCTGTCTGCCGTAAAGTTCAGACAGATTATGATAATTAGCTAACCAAGCCATCATTATCTGCTCATCGTTGGCATATTCGCGATAGAGAAGGTTAATCCTTGATACTGCAACCAAATACTGATGTTCGGCATCTTGCCAATTTCCTGTATTAAAAGATTGATTAGCTTCGTAAATTATTTTTTTCCATGTATCCATACTCTCACTCCTTCAATATTTACAGTACGTAAACGCAAATAAGAATCAATACAAGTGTACTTGTGGGGAGTTATTTGTAAAGGGGGATTCAAAGATTAAATCTATATTTACATTTGTTACACTGTAATACGAAGAGTAAGGGGGTATAGGCGAAGGAAATTTCATACCACTTATGTAAGTGATAGGGATGAATAGTCAGCGATTGGGAAATGAAAAAGGGTAAAAATTTCAAAATTATATATGCACCACTTTAAAGCGAAAGCACTAATGTTGAGCATCTTATCATTCATTGCATTGTACAACCTTTTGTTTAGCATAGTTAAAATACATGGCACAACTAGTGCATTACTCTGGGAAAAGCTTAACAATAGCTTAGATGTTAATTAACTAAAAAATAACCTATTGATGTGGGGGCGAATTTTATGCTGTTTGGTCGTAAAAAAAGAAAGCCTATCGTAATACCCAGCAAGAAAGTAGCAGAGTGGAAGTACACCACTTGTAATTACTGTTCTACGGGTTGTTCCATCGAGATTGGCTTAAATGAGCAGAAGAAGATCGTCACTACCCGAGGGCATGCTGGCGCCGATGTGAATCGAGGCAAACTCTGTATCAAGGGGATCTTAGAGCACGAGCTATTTGAGAGTCCAGGCAGAGGAACCACCCCCCTCATAAGAGATAAGCATTTTGAAGCCTTTGAGCCTACCTCTTGGGATCATGCCTTGGATACTACGGCCACTAAGATAAAAGAAATTCAAGCCAAGTATGGTCGTGACTCCTTCGCTATCGTCTCATCTGGACAGTTGCTAACCGAAGATTTCTATACCTTAGGTAAGCTTGTTCGCGGCGTGATAGGCACCAATAACTATGACGGTAACACCACCTTGTGTATGGCATCAGCAGTTAGTGGCTATAAGCGATCTTTCGGTGCGGATGGTCCACCGGGTTGTTACGATGATTTTGAGCACACTCATTGTCTGATGGCTTTTGGGTCTAATCTTCCAGAGCAACATCCCATTATTTACTGGCGCCTGAAAGAGGCGCTGGAAAAACGTCACTTCCCGTTGATAGTCGTAGACCCAAGAGTCACCATGTTGGCACAGTTTGCCGACATTCATCTGCCTATAACCCCAGGTACTGATTGCGTGCTGATCAATGCCATGCTGCATGTGATCATTAATGAAGGGCTACAAGATCAAGAGTATATAGATGCCCACACTCAGGGCTTTGAGGCCGTTAAGGCGTTAGTGCAAGATTATGATCCTAAGCAGGCGCAACACATTTGCGGTATAGACGAAGATACCATACGCAATGTGGCGAGAATTTATGCTAAGGCACCAACGGCCATGAGTATCTGGACCATGGGGATTAATCAGTCTACCCACGGCTCTGATGGTGTCGCTAATATTAATAACCTTAATATGATCACTGGGAATATAGGTAAGCCTGGTGGTACCAGCTTATCGATAACCGGTCAGTGTAATGCTATGGGCACCCGGGAGTGGTCATCTTGCTCGGGGTTACCCGGATACCGTTATCTAGAAAATGAGGCTGACAGAAATGAGATCGCCGACTTCTGGGGCATAGATCCTGAGTTTTTCCCCAAGAAACGTGGTCTGGCTGAGACCGATATTTTTCCCGCTATAGAGACTGGAGAGATAAAAGGCCTGTGGATCGTTGCTACTAATCCCATGACTTCAATGCCCAACACGGCGCGTATCCGTAAGGCGCTGGAAAAATTGGACTTTCTAGTTATTCAAGACGTCTATAGTGATGTGGAAACAAATCAATATTCCCATGTGTATCTGCCTGCATCGGTATGGGCCGAAAAAGAGGGAACCCACACTAACACTGAGCGCAGGGTTAATCTGATCAGTAATGTGTTGCCGCCGTTTAAGAACTCCAAGCCAGATTTCTGGATTTTCAATCAATTGGCCAAACGTTTCGATAATGGCAAGATTATTCATTTTCCTGATACACCAGAAGAGGCGTTCGATGAGATGAAACTCCTGTCTAAGGGTAACTTGTCCCATGGCGGTCCGCGTAATCTGGATATATCGGGTATGAGTTATAAAAAAATTGAAGCTGCCAGAGGTATTCAATGGCCATTTCGTGAAACAGATGAAGGTCTGAAAGGATCTCCCAGACTCTACAGCGATGGTCTGTTTCCTACTGCCAGTGGTAAAGCCAACCTGTTGCCTATCAAATTCTATAATAATAACGAGCAACCCTGTGATGAGTATCCATTTTGGCTTAACAGTGGTCGGGTGGTGGAGCATTTTCATACCCGAACTCGTACAGGAAAAATAGGCAACTGTAACAAGTTCAGTCCAACGGCGTACATGGAAATGAACCCGGATGCAGCCAAAGAGCTTGGGGTTGAACATCAGAGCTATGTGCGTCTTACCAGTCGTCGTGGCGATGCTGTGGTGATGGTGCAATTGACACACAGGGTGCCTCGTAACATGGTGTTTATCCCGTTCCATTATCACGATTGTGTCAACCGATTGACTTTAGGCTTACTCGATCCCTACTCACGCCAGCCAGCATTCAAGCAGTGCAGCACCAGAATAGAGTCGATAGATCAGGATGAGGCTGCTCGGATCAATGTCGAACGTCGTGCGTTTTAATGTTACGGAATATTTTTGCGAATTTAAGACTTGAGACTAAAGTCTGGGGACGAGATGATGACATCACAGATAACTGAAGACACAAAGTTTCAAAGCGGGAGTAACGAAGCGGGTGTGGGGTTATTTACCCCAGAGACCGACTCAGATATTAAGGTGTTAAAAGATAACTCTTTGCCCAAGAAAGGCGAAGAACAGCTGGGGCGCTCGGATCATTGGGAAGTGCGTACCCAAGAGCAAGCTTATGCCTATTTGCCTAAGACCGATAGCGAGATCGAGAACCGTTACGGCAAACGTATCGACCTCGTGGAGTTGACTGAAAATCCGGTGGGTCGTTCCATGTTCATCAACGACAATCCAGCAGTGGGCACTAATCCAGATCGTAATAAGCAGCATGGTTTCTTCTTTACCGCAGATAACTGCATCGGTTGTCATGCTTGTGAATCGGCCTGTGCCGAGAAGAATGACACGCCGGCTCATTTGGCGTTTCGCTCGGTTGGTTATGTGGAGGGGGGCTCATATCCGGATTATAAGCGGATGAATATCTCTATGGCCTGTAATCACTGTGATGATCCGGTCTGTCTCAAGGGCTGTCCGACTCGGGCCTATACTAAACATGCAGAGTATGGTGCCGTGCTGCAAGATCCTGAGACCTGTTTTGGTTGTGGTTACTGCACCTGGGTTTGTCCTTATAATGCGCCTCAGTTAGATCCGGTCAAGGGAACGGTGTCTAAGTGCAACATGTGCGTCGACCGACTGGAAGTGGGCCTTAAGCCTGCATGCGTCTCTGCTTGTGTGGGTAATGCACTAGATTTCGGTGTGATTGAGAATACTCCAGAGAGTCGTGAGCAATGTAAGACCAGTATTCCAGGCTTCCCATCGCCAGAAATCACTCAACCTAACATACGTTTTCAGCAGACTAAATCAATGCCAGAGGAGATGACTCGTACTGATTCCATGCCGGTTAAATATCACAAAGGTGAGGACGGCGAATATAAGCCAGTGATAGATCAGAAAGTGGGCAAAAAACAATACTGGAATCTGGCCAAGCTCAATAGTCGAGAGAATCCTTTGGTGCTGTTCACCTTGTTTGCTCAGGCTGCCTTGGGAACCTTCATGATCCCCTTCATTGCGGCCTTGGCAGGAGTCGAACTGTTCGAGTTGTTCATGGTTTCAGATATGATGTTGGTACTTGTGGCCACATCGTTAGCTATGACCTCCTTCGGTCTATTTATGAGCGTGACTCATTTGGGTAAACCTTTTAGATTTTACAGGGGTTTTAATAACTTACGTCATTCACCAATGAGCCGTGAAGGGCTTGGTTTAGCCCTGTTCAGCGCGGGACTCGGCATGATGTGTGTGTGTTTACTCGCCACTAATACTTGGTTCAATGAACTGGTGATGTCAGGGCTAAACATAGAGCTGTCAGAGCTTGCCGCCTTCGTGCCTCTGGATAGCTTAGCGCAGGGATTGGGAGTGTTTGCCGCTATTTCTGGCGTCGTTGGCTTGTACTACATGAACCAGTGTTATCAGATCAAGGCGCGTCCATTCTGGAATCATTGGCAGACGGCGACCAGCTTTGTAGGTAACAGCTTGTCCTTGGGATCTATGGTGAGCGGAGTGCTGATATTAAGCACACTTACCGTGATGTCGATACCGCTCTTGCCTGCCTTGCAGTTACTAGGAAGTGTGTGGTTATTTGGTGTGGTACTCGAAGCTGTTGGTTTGATAGGTCACAATCGGGATCTCAATGCCAGTGAGAATGAGGGTGGCGCGGCGCATTATATTCAATGTACTAGCTTCGGTAAAACTTATAAGTTGCGTAACTTAATGCTGACCTTCAACATTTTGTCTGGCTTGAGTTTATTAGCCTTAGGGGGAGCTGATTTGTTAACGACGCAAGGTTCTGAATCTATAGAAATAAATGTTTTAGCGTTGGTGGCCTGGTCAGTTATTGCTCTGATCAACTGTATTAGTGCCATCATAGGCCGGGCACTCTTTTATAATCTGGTGATACCTACTACTATGCCTGGCGCCTTCTTCTGGAAGAATAAAAGGTTCGAGCAACATGCCAGAGACATAGGCTTGGCAGATAATCCGGCTTGTGGTGTGGCGCCACTGTCCCATTAACTTAGCTTATGGATAAATGTTTTTGCCCTAGTGATAGGGCAAGATTATAACAGCTGAGATCAGAACAAAAATAAGAGCCAGAATAATAAATATAACCATTATAAGAATAATAAGTAGATACGTGTAGAGGTGAGTATGCTGACATTGGAAACGACCATAGACAAGACCTGCTTGATTGGACTGACCTATTTTACTGCCGAAGGGGAAATGCTCAAGCAATCGCTGTTGGCGGGAAAGGTAAGCTCCTATGATGCAGAAAAAGGCATCGGCATCGCCTTGTTCGAAAAGGAAAGTTTGGAGTTGGGAAGTAAGCAGTTCCTCATTCCTACAGATCTGTCATGTTGGTTTACTGCCCCCAGAGGGAAGTTCCACACCAGTGTTGAAGGTGTCACTGTTATTGACCCAAACTATCTGATCACTTGGGATATTTATCAGACCCGTTCCTATAAGCAGGAGACTGATGAGGGGGAAGCTTCTAAGCAAGTATCAAATAAGCAGCTAGACACACAAGGGGATGAGCAGATGCAGTGGTGGGAATGGAAACCCAGAA
>JBAHZX010000087.1:0-18171 GCA_037132815.1 Shewanella sp. | reverse complement strand
CATCGCTCCTCTCTCACAAAAACTCGAACAAGCCATTGATGACTATCCACAGAAATATAATCTGATCGTGCCAGGATCTGCCTGCCCTAAGTGCAAAACTGATATTAAGCCTTGGCATAACCTGCCTGTTATTAGCTGGCTCATGCTAAAAGGACAGTGTGCCTCATGTAGCACCGCTATCTCGGCACGTTACCCTGTTATAGAATTACTGACTGGTTTGACCGTGGCCTTTCTCGCTCTGCATTTCGGCCCTACCTGGGAGTTTGCCTTCGCAACATTACTCACTTTCGTACTGATAGCACTAACAGGCATAGATCTCGATGAAATGCTACTTCCCGACCAACTCACCCTCCCCCTGTTATGGCTGGGCTTATTAATAAACCTAAACAGCACTTTTACCAGCCCAACCGACGCCTTAACCGGTGCTGCTGCGGGCTATATGAGCCTATGGAGTGTCTTCTGGGCATTTAAACTGTTAACAGGAAAGGAAGGGATGGGTTATGGAGATTTTAAGCTTTTAGCTGTATTTGGAGCTTGGTTTGGCTGGCAATTACTGCCACTCATTATTTTACTGTCATCAATAGTCGGGGCAGTCGTTGGCATCATGCTGATCATCAGTAAAAAAATCAATCAAGGTAATCCCATTCCGTTTGGGCCTTATATCGCGCTAGCGGGCTGGATAGCCATGATTTGGGGTAATGATATCAATACTTGGTACCTCTCTACACTATTAAGTTAGAGCCCTTTATAGAATGAGGTAATAATTAGAATTATGTCTAAATATTTAATCGGTTTAACTGGCGGCATAGGTAGCGGTAAAACCACCGTTGCCAATTTGTTTGCAGAATTAGGTATCGAATTAGTCGATGCCGATATCATCGCACGCGATGTTGTAGCAATAGGCACACAGGGTTTAAGCCAAATAACAGCCCATTTTGGTCAGCAAATATTGAATCAAAATGGCAACTTAGATCGTGCAGCTCTAAGAGATATTATCTTCAATCAGCCGCAAGAACGATCGTGGATTAATGATTTATTGCACCCCATGATCCGTATCAAAATGCTTAAACAATTAAATGCTTCGTCGTCACCCTACACGATTCTCGTCGCTCCCTTACTTTTTGAGAATAAATTAGATAGATTGGTTAATCGTACACTTTTAATTGATATATCACCTACACACCAACAACAGCGCACCATTAACAGGGACTCTGTAACGAAAGAACAAATAAAAAAAATTATAAATAGCCAAACCCCAAGAGCCGAAAAACGACTTAAAGCTGATGATGTCATAGACAATCATGGAGAGATATCAGCGCTAAAAAGCAAAGTAATTGCACTACATTATAATTATTTAAAGTTGTCCAATAACGCTTAATAATTACCCATAAAATCATATAAATAAAGAGCAACCTATGAGCACATATATCTTTGATCCATCTATGACACACCACAATGCATGATAATCCTTCTCAACTTGACTCTAATCCATCCTCTAACACAATCGCAAATGAGTTCCATCGCCACTACATGATATTTAAGCCTCATGGATTTTTGAGTCAATTTATCCCCGAAACAAGGAAGAACAAGAAATTGCTCAGTGAGCTAGCCGATTTCCCTACTGGGATCATGGCAATTGGGCGTTTAGATCATGACTCTGAAGGTCTACTGCTACTGACCACTGATGGCATGATCAGTCACCAGATCCGCAGTAAAAAGGTAGAAAAGGAATACTATGTTCAGGTCGATGGTAATATTCATGATGAGGCAATACTCCGTCTTCAGCAAGGAGTCGAGATAGGCATTAAGGGAGAAAAATACCTCACTTTACCCTGTAAGGTCGTTAAGCTAGATGGAGAGCCAAGACTTGCTGATAATGGCAGAAAAATAAGAGATCCTAAACATGGACCCATGAGTTGGATCTCGATCACCATCAACGAGGGTAAGCACCGCCAAATTCGTAAGATGAACGCAGCTGCAGGCTTCCCCACAATGAGGCTAGTCCGAGTATGCATCGGCAATATACATTTAGACAATATGTTGCCAGGAGAGGTCATTGAAATTACTGAAATAGCCAGAGTATTTCAGCATCGATTGTGTCAACAACTTTGCTAGCATCCATAAACAAAATATTTTTCATCTAGAGACCCGTCATAAATCAAAAATATATATACTCTCTATCGCTAGTTTAAAAAATTATTTAGGGCTTCAGGTAATGCAGGTTTACTATAAAGATATCCTTGTGCTTCATCGCAGCCATTATCCCTTAAAAATGTCGCCTGCATTTCATTCTCAACTCCCTCGGCTATCACTTTAAGGTTCAAGGCCTGTGCTAACACAATGACCCCTTTGGCTATTGCAGCATTGTGATGATCCGTAGGAAGATCTCTAACGAATGATTGATCTAACTTCAGGTTACGAATAGGCAGTTTTTTCAAATAGCTCAACGATGAATATCCGGTGCCAAAATCATCAATCGATAAATCAACCCCAATCTCGGCTAACCGTTGCAGGTTATGGATCACAACCTCAGTATCTGACATCATAAAGCTCTCTGTAACTTCGATCTCTAATGCACTTGCTGCTAAACCTGTCTCTTCAAGCACCTGTTTAACTTCATTAAAAAAAGACATTTGCTGTAATTGTTGACCCGAGACATTTACGGCGATTCGACCAAATTGTTTCCCTTGAGAGGTCCATTTAACACCTTGCTGACATGCCTTTCTCAATACCCATAATCCTATACTATTAATTAAGCCGATTTCTTCTGCGATGGGAATAAACTTAGAAGGAGAAACATTGCCAAGCACGGGATCACACCAACGTAATAGTGCTTCAAAACCCGTCGTTTTCATGGTTATAAAATTAAGCTTAGGTTGATAAACTAGGTGAAAATTTTTCTTATCTAACGCTCCACGTAAAGCACTCTGTAACTTCAAATGCTCTATAGATTTTTTAGTTAAAGATTCAGTATAGAAGGCATAGCTATTACAACCATCCTGTTTAGCTTTATGTTTTGCAGAATCGGCATTCCTCAGCAAAGTATAACTATCTTTGCCATCTTGAGGGTACAAGGATACTCCCATGCAGGCGGTCAGTCTTATCTGCTCGTTATCATCAGTAAAAAATGGTTGTTCAAATGCCTTTCTAAGTTTGCTCAAGGCGAGTGTCAGCTCTTCATACCCTCCAACCTTGGAAAGGAGTACAACAAATTCATCACCCCCTATTCGAGCCAAGGCATCTTCAGGTTCTATCTGACCGGATAAACGGCCAGCTAAGTCCACTAAAATCTTATCACCTATCAGATGACCAAAGCTGTCATTAATGTGTTTAAATAGATCAATATCAATAAACACCGTCGCCAATTTTCCCTGTTGAACTTCAGCGTAGCGAATGTTCTGCTCAATCAATGAGGTTAATGCCATTCTATTGGGTAATTGAGTTAGAGGATCAAAGTATATCTGATGTGCAATCTCTGCTTCACTTTTCTTCTGAAGCGTTATATCAGCAAACACGGCGATATAGTAACGGATGTCACCATCCTCACCAAGCACTGAACTGATAGTTAGCATTTGCGGAAATACTGCGCCATTTTTACGCCGGTTCCAGATCTCACCATGCCACTTGCCTTTATGAATTAATCCACTCCATAATTCTGCAAAGAAAGCGCTATCGTGGCGCCCCGAGCTAAATATCCGAGGGTTTTTCCCCACAACTTCATCTTTTAAATAACCCGTTATTTCAGAAAAGGCCCCATAAACTTCAATGATTTTACCTTTCTTATCGGTAATAATTATACCTTCAACAGAGTTTTCAAATATCCTTCCCGTTAACTCTAACGACTCTTGAAGCGCTTTATGCTGAGAGATATTTCTGGAAACACCAATGACACCTAAAAGTTCACCATCTTCAGCCACCAAAGGAACTTTAGATGTTTCTAACCAGTATTGTTCAATGCCTTCATCCTGTCCCTGGCATTCCTCAACTATAACCTGTTTGCCTTTATTAACGGCATCATGATCAGATCGAATATATTCCTTGGCTACATCACGAACAAAAAGCTCCTGATCAGTTTTATTAATAATTTCTTCACGAGTTTTCCCCTGTGAATGTTCAAAACTTTGGTTACACACTATGTAACGACCAGAAGCATCTTTTATCCAGATATGCTCTGTTAAACTGTCTATAAAAAGCTGCAAGTTAACATTTTCTAATAATGTTATCGAACCACGACGTTGTTTGTTTTGTTGCTGATGTTCACAATAAATCTCGATTAATTCCAGCTCTATATTTTTAATACATAAGGTGATTAAAGACTGAATATTAACCAGAGCAATATCTTTATCTTCAGAATTACTGAATAAGTCTATTTCTGTTTGTTCAGGACCTATACATAAAGATAAACTGCCAAACAATGCCCTTGATGGCCACTTTATAATATGGCAATTATTGGCTAAATCAGAAATGCAATTTCCCTCTAAAACCTTGTGCTTGCCAAGGGGGTCTGAACTCAATTGAGGACAGTATTGCCCCGAAGAATTTATAACTCTCAGGACAACATCACATTGGGAAAAGCTTGCAAGTACATCGACAGGATTTTGCCAATTTTGCCAATATTTATGTGAAATAGGAATATCTATCATAGTGCTACAAACTCAAACATTACCTTACTCCACTGAAACATCAAACAAAATTATTTTCATTCCAAATTATTTCAATCGAGAATATAAACTATGAAAATCAATGCGTAATTTAAATGATATAGAAAACAGTGCATCAAATTTAATATAGATAAAGTGTCATGCTAAAGGTGATACTTTAGCCAGCTGATGTTTTTTAAATTGAAATAAAATAATTAGTTTATTAATCAATCGATAAACATCAGGAACAGCTACAAAAGCAGGGAACAAAAATGATTTTAGCTCAAATGGAATTAAAGCCGCTCACTAACTATTCATGACTTAACCATGATTAAGTTAATTAATTTAATAACTTACTTAGTAAATCAACTCTAACTTGAAGGCAATAAGTAAACCATAGCAAATACCTTAGAAGCATAAGTAGATATGCCTAATGATTAATAGTTTTCTGATTTATGCAATACGCCAATGAAATCATCCATTAAATCTGAAACTAACTTTAGACTATATTATGCCAATTTGTATGAAGAAGTGGTCCACTCTGAATGTGTTTAACAAACTAACTCGAGTTAAACAATGAAACTGAAAAACAGACTAAAATTATTTGATAAAAAAACCAGCCTTGCGGCTGGTTTTTATTCTATTCCAAGACAACTATCCCTGTGGACGCATGGCCGGGAACAAGATCACATCACGTATCGTATGTGTGTTAGTAAACAACATCACCAAACGATCGATTCCGATGCCTTGACCGGCTGTAGGTGGCAAGCCGTGCTCGAGAGCCCGGATATAATCAGCATCATAGAACATGGCTTCGTCATCACCGGCATCTTTCGCGGCAACTTGAGCTTTGAAACGCTGATCTTGATCTTCTGCATCATTCAGCTCAGAGAAGCCGTTGGCCACTTCACGTCCGCCGATGAAAAATTCAAAACGGTCGGTGATGAAATGATTTTCATCGTTACGACGTGCCAATGGCGAGATATCTGCAGGGTAACCGGTTATAAAAGTAGGCTGCATCAGCTGAGGCTCGGCAGTTTCACCGAAAATCTCTTCAAGTAGCTGACCACAAGTCCAGAACGTCTCGATTGTCATGCCAATGCTCTTCGCCAAGTTACGCATAAACTCGATGTCTTTAACCTCTTCATAGGTCATAGACTGAATAGTTTCATTGTTAGGATTGTACTTCTTAATCGCATCTAACATACTAAGACGGGTATAGGGGCCGCCAAAATCTACCGTGTGCTCGCCATATGGAAGCTTTGAAGAACCACATAGTTCAGTGGCAATAGAGCTGAGCATCTCTTCGGTCAAATCCATCAGATCTTTATAATCTGCGTAGGCCATATAGAATTCCATCATAGTAAATTCAGGATTATGGCGAGGAGATAGGCCTTCATTACGGAAATTGCGGTTAATCTCAAACACACGCTCAAAGCCACCGACAACCAGACGTTTAAGATAAAGCTCAGGTGCCACACGCAAGTACATCTCAATATCCAGAGCGTTGTGATGGGTAATAAATGGACGCGCCGTAGCACCACCAGGGATGGTGTGCATCATAGGCGTTTCAACCTCCATGAACTCTTTCTTGATCATGAAGTTACGGATTGAAGCAACCACTTTAGATCGCATGATGAAGGCATTACGAGACTCTTCGTTAACGATCAAATCGACATAACGCTGGCGATAGCGTGTCTCTTGATCCGTCAGGCCGTGAAACTTCTCAGGAAGTGGACGCAGCGCCTTAGTCAGCAACTGATACTCTTCCATGTTCACATAGAGATCGCCCTTACCGGACAAGTGCAGCTGTCCGGTAACACCAATAATGTCACCGATATCCAAACCTTGAAATGTGGCTTTAAGATCTTTCTGAACCTCTTTAGCCGCATATGCCTGGATGCGACCACTGACATCCTGAATAACCAGGAAGGGACCACGCTTAGCCATGACACGACCTGCAATCGAACGCTGAATAGCCATACCTTCAAGCTCTTCCTTGGTATACTGACCATATTCAGCCTGAATATCTGCCGCTTTGTGCTTACGATTGAAGTTGTTTGGGTGACCATTTGCAGGGCAGTTAGCGCGTATGTGATCAAGCTTGGCACGGCGCTCTGCAATTAACTTGTTTTCGTCTTGTACTTGTTCAGTCATCTTCTTCTCTCGTAAATGTTACAGTTCACACGTTAAAATGAATTAGTTCAATCAGCTCAGTTCAACTGAACCGTTACACATAAATGGGGTGAAAAATCATCAGAATTACAAACCAGATTTAAGGCTGGCTTGGATAAATATATCGAGTCCGCCATCTAAAACGCTCTGGGTGTTTCGACTCTCAACCCCAGTGCGTAGATCTTTAATACGTGCATCATCGAGCACATATGAGCGGATCTGGCTGCCCCAACCAATATCAGACTTGGCATCTTCCGCCGCCTGCTTCTCTTGATTTTGTTTGAGCATCTCTAACTCAAACAGCTTAGCCTTCAGCTGTTTCATGGCTGCATCACGGTTCTTATGCTGAGATCTGTCATTCTGGCACTGCACAACAGTATTGGTCGGCAGATGGGTAATACGGATTGCTGACTCAGTCTTGTTGATGTGCTGACCACCCGCCCCCGAAGCACGATAGGTATCGATCCGCAGATCTGATGGATTAATATCTATTTCGATAGAATCATCTATTTCAGGATAGACAAATACCGAACAAAAAGAAGTATGGCGCTTACCCGATGAATCAAAAGGTGATTTACGCACTAGGCGATGAACACCCGTTTCAGTTCTCAAGGAACCGAATGCATACTCACCGGTAAACTTAATGGTTGCGCCTTTGATACCAGCCACATCGCCCGCTGTCACCTCGATAAGTTCAGGCTTATAATCGTGTGCATCGCCCCAACGCAGGAACATACGCAGTACCATGTTGGCCCAATCCTGAGCCTCGGTTCCGCCGGATCCCGACTGTATATCCAGATAACTATTGGCGATATCATGGGGACCAGAGAACATACGGCGGAACTCAAGATCTTCCAACCGTATCTCTAATGCATCAAGCTCGGAACTGGCATCATTAAAGGTCTCTTCATCATTCTCTTCAATGGCCAGTTCAATCAAGCCTTCGACATTTTCGAGGCCAGTATCCATATCGTCGATAGTCTTGACGATTAATTCTAATGCTGCACGCTCTTTACCTAAGGCTTGGGCATTATCCGGGTCGTTCCATATATCGTTACTCTCAAGCTCTCTGCTGACTTCTTCCAGACGCTCTTTCTTAGCATCGTAGTCAAAGATACCCCCGAAGGCTAAAAGTACGTTCTGCAAGATCTTTGATTTTAAATTTTACCGGATTTGCTTCAAACATATTTATTCTACTCAAAATAGATTAGGCAGTCACTGCAAACCCGTTATTTTAACTTAATCGAGAGAATACGACTAGGGGCTCTGAGAGAACTATTACGCTTAATTCAAGCTTTATTCACGGCTAGCGCATTTTAAACCCTAACTCTCACAGGGTTGACCGAAAATCATCGCTCTAGCCCTACCATTTTATTTTTCCTCGCCATACTGGCTGATTTGGGTTGTATCTTGTTTAAATAACGCCATGGCTATTTTTCTCATCACATTAAACACTAACGACCCTTGCTTCTTACGTATTCTCGATTCATCTTCCCTAAAGTTCATGCCTAACATTCAATGCATACTTTTAACTTGCCAATGACTACGTACTGCATTGAGTACTTGTGCTGCATTTAGCTATAACCAACTGATATAACAGCGAGTTTCCATTGCGCCTGTACCGGATTATTTATCGTGAACTTCAGCAGTGACTTGAATAACACTCTTATACCACCAAGCTTTTAATTCACTCTGCATGCAGGAGTAGTTACCTTTAAGTGCCAAAATATAATCAGCTTTTTGCTTAATTATTTCCTTAGCTATTTCTCGTTAGCAGCCCATCGCATCAAGCATAATAATAATACTATTTTTAATGTCTAGCATGCTGAGTAACTCTGGTATTGCTGTGATTTCATTTGTTTTGCTATCAACCGCTGTTTGTCCTAACACTCATTGATGTTGGCAACTCCATGCACTGACGGTATGTAAGGCATTTTTTCTATCTTTTGTTGTGAATGAACGACGGGCTGTTTTCCTATCAATGGCAATGATATCAGCACCTGTGGTTTCAATAAGTGTTGATATCCAAGATTGAAAGGCTCGTTCTATTTCATCCGCTTTTAACCGACAAATGACACGAGCTATGGTGTCATGCTTTGGGGTACCTGCATTGAAAGTGCCGTATTTTCTTAACCAATCAAGCTTTAGGTGGCCAAAGTCTTCAATATCCTCCCATCCTTTTGAGCCAGAGAGTACAGCGCTCAATGCGAGGATCTGTAATTGAATTAAAGTGTTTTAGAAAAGTAGTGCTCATACTGGGGGTGAACAAAGTGATTATTATGTCTTGATCTGATCGCTACATGCACTATAAGTTCAATTTATAATGATCTTGCCTTGGTTCTGTAGCTTTAGAACATTCCATCCTAATTTAGGACAAGGTACGGATTAACAGAAAAAATCAAAAATAGAGGTATGCCTGCCTCTATTTCAGGTAATAAGACTACAAGTCCATGGCGTCAGGACCGATATAACGCACATTATACTGCGTTGTCATCCAGCCACCGCTAGACGTAAAGATCTGAGTATACGTGTACACCCAATGCCCTCGTGTCTGAGTTATAACTCTTGTGTCACCCGCTTTACTTGAATTAGGTGCAGGTATAGACATTACCGAAACATCGCCACTGCTCGAACACACTTTACCACTATACTCGATAGTCACATCAACAGAGGGATCAAATTCTAGCTTTTTTATATCGTCAGCAACATCACTGCCTGGCGCAATGTAGGTTTTGTCAGTTGAAATGCACGATATATTTTTATGTACATCATTTTCCGCATAAGCAAAACTTACAGATAAAGAGGAGACTAGAAAAGTAAATATAATTTTATTCATGTTATAAGTCCTTTTAATTTCATCATGATCATTAGTACACAGAATAAACTTTAAGTTCAAGACAGATAATGTTCCATTTTGTATCTATTTATATGGTGTTAATTAACTTTTTTCTTAGATCAAGATCGAGGAAATATATAATAAATCACAGCAAAACCGATGACATAATGAACGGAGGTCATCCTTGAATAGCCATATTTATCCACTCTTGAATTCAAGTATATGACCGCAAGTAAAACCAACCACCACAGTAACTAAGATCATTCAGTAAATGTTCGCGATCTCACTCTGGCTTATGATCTAAGGCTATAAGTCATGATTGTGATAACGAAGTGCTGGATGCCTAAAGCTGGTTGAGCGGCAAGCCAGCGAGTACCAATCGAGTTGCAGGGGAGAAATATGTAGACTCAATGGCTCATCTTCAATTCCCGCCATTTGAAGGTACTTTACTCAAGCCGTTTATAATGTAGCCGAACATATCATTCTCTCACTAGTCAGCTATCGATATCTTCACGCTTACGTCACTGACTATCGCGGTGTATCTCTTCGACAATTTTCTCACGGGTTAGCTTCGTCACAAAACCAATAAACCGCCATTGATACATTTTGTATCAAATAACATTTGAATTATCACACCATTAGTTGTTAACTATATTGGTTTATATTGTTAAATCTTAAGCATTTCCACTACATTTCATTCGTCTAATTTAATTTTGACACCAGCCTTAATCGTAACATACTGTATTAACTATGCTTTATGTGTTGGCGCGATTTGTGCAAAGTTAGGGTAATTAGAACAAATAACTTAGGTCTTTTACATGGATTCTTTAAATACCGTCGCTAACATTCAAATTACTCACTTACCAAAATCTACCATTCAGGCTCATTTAGTCAATAGATTCAAATTTGCATTGCCTCTTCTTCTGGTGTCAGTGCTCTCGGCTTGTAGCGGCGAAGAGCCTACTAAAGAAGACGAAGAATATGCAGTTCCCGTTGAAACGACGATAGTGACTCAGGGGAATGTATCTTCTTTCTACAGTACAACAGCCACCCTTGAAGCCCCTGAAGAAGTCAATGTGGTCACTCGTATCGCTGGCTTGATTGAAGCTATTGAGGTCGAAGAGGGTGACAGGGTCACTAAAGGTCAATTACTTGCGGTTATCAATGCTAAGAGACAGAGATACGATCTCGCCCGCTCACAAGCCGAAGTAAAAATAATCGAACAGGAACTCAACCGCCTAAAGAAGATGGACAACAGAGAGTTTATCAGCGCAGATTCTATGGCCAAACTCGAATACAATCTCCAGGCAGCTATTGCTAAACAGGATCTGGCAAACCTACAGGTCGAAGAGAGCATGATTCGCTCTCCTATAGAGGGCGTTGTCGCCACTCGCTTCGTTAAAAAAGGCAATATGGCAAAAGAGTTCGACCAGCTATTTTATATCGTTAATCAAGATGAACTGCACGGTATCGTCCACCTACCTGAGCAGCAACTTCAGAGTTTACGTCTGGGTCAGGACGCACAAGTATTCGCCAATAAGCATTCCCAAGACACGGTTCATGCAAAAGTATTACGCATCAGTCCCATCGTTGATGCCCAAAGTGGTACTTTCAAGGTCACTCTATCTATACCCAATGACGATGCCAAACTGAAAGCTGGCATGTTTACCCGTGTTGAACTCAGATATGACACCCACATTAATGTGATCACTGTGCCTTATAACGCAGTAATCAACCAAGATAATCAATTTGCCCTCTATGTCATCGATGGAACTAATGCTAGTCGCCGTGAAGTCTTTCTAGGCTATCGTGAAGCCGATACGGTTGAGATCATCGCTGGTATCAAAGCTGGTGAGCTGATAGTGATCCGCGGTCAGCAAAATTTAAAAGATCAGTCGCTTGTTGAAGTGATCAGTTCATTAGATCTCGCCTCTGTCGAGAAGTAAAGGAAGCCGAACTATGTCTATAATAACAACATCGGTAAGACGCCCAGTCACAGTTTGTATGTTCATGTTGGCAGTGATCCTGTTCGGCATGGTGGGTTTCTCACGTTTGGCTGTCAAACTTTTGCCTGATTTGAGTTACCCCACGATAACGATACGAACTCTCTATGTGGGCGCAGCGCCAGTCGAAATCGAGCAACTAGTTTCTAAACCCATTGAAGAAGCTGCGGGTATCGTAAAGGGCTTAAGAAAAATAAGCTCAATATCACGATCAGGAATGTCTGATGTGGTGCTTGAGTTTGAATGGGGCACAGACATGGATATGGCCAGTCTGGATGTTCGGGAAAAACTGGATACTATTATCTTACCTCTCGATGTTAAAAAACCGCTACTACTGAGATTTAATCCAAATCTTGATCCTATCATCCGCCTCGCCTTGTCGGTTCCCGGTGCCAGCGATAATGAACTCAAGCAGATGCGCACTTACGCCGAAGAAGAATTGAAACGCCAACTCGAATCTTTAACCGGTGTTGCCGCAGTCAGGCTCTCCGGCGGTCTACAGCAAGAAGTACACATTCTGCTCAACCAAGAGAAACTGACTCAACTCAATCTAAACGCCGATAAAATACGCAAGCGTATTGCCGAAGAAAATATTAACCTGTCTGCGGGTAAAGTGGTTCAGGGAGATAAAGAGTATTTGGTGCGCACCCTTAACCAGTTCAACTCTCTTGAAGAGTTGGGTGATATCATCGTATACCGCAACGCTCAAACTTTGGTTAGGCTGTTTGAGGTTGCCGACATTGTCGATGCCCATAAGGAGCGTAACGATATTACTCGCATTGGCGATCAAGAATCTATCGAGCTGGCCATTTATAAGGAGGGAGATGCCAATACCGTCGCCGTAGCCAGAAAAGTCAACGCGGCACTCAAGCAGTTAAATACTCATCAGGTAAAATCTAAATTAACCGTTATCTACGATCAATCAGAATTTATTGAGAGTGCAGTGAGTGAGGTGACATCGTCAGCATTGATTGGTAGTTTGCTTTCTATGCTAATAATCTATCTATTCCTAAAAGATATTATTCCCACTTTGATCATCTCTATCTCGATCCCCTTTTCGGTTATCGCTACATTTAACATGATGTATTTTGCTGATATTAGTTTAAACATCATGTCATTAGGTGGCATCGCACTGGCGGTGGGATTACTGGTAGACAACGCTATTGTGGTACTTGAAAACATAGATCGCTGTCGCTCGCTTGGCATGAGTAAGCGCGAAGCAGCTGTGAGCGGTACTAAAGAAGTATCTGGGGCGATATTTGCTTCAACGTTGACCACGCTCGCCGTATTTGTCCCTCTGGTTTTCGTCGATGGTGTCGCTGGTGCCCTATTCTCGGATCAGGCGTTAACTGTTACCTTCGCCCTATTAGCCTCGCTTCTGGTGGCACTCACCACCATTCCCATGTTGGCATCTCGCGAAGGCATAAAATCTCTGCCTCCCTTAGCAGCTAGAGAAAAGAAGCTAAAACCAGAGACTAAAATGGGTAAGTTGACTCACTATAGTGCTACCGTTTTCTCTTTCCCATTTATACTATTGTTCAGCTACTTACCCAGTGTTTTGTTAACCTTAGCGCTTATGTTTGGCCGCCTACTTTCTTGGTTCACTGGACTGTTTATGCGCCCACTTAGCCTAGGATTCAACTGGTGTTATCATAAACTTGAAGGCCTCTATCATCATCTACTCGCCTTAGCGCTCAAGTTCAGAGTCATCACTCTATCAGTCGCGATTCTAATCACCTTAGGCACGGCATCCTTGGTACCTAAATTGGGAATGGAACTTATTCCTCCAATGAACCAAGGTGAATTCTATGTTGAGATCCTTTTGCCGCCGGGAACCGAAGTATCAGCAACAGACAAAATACTACGTCAACTCGCCCTATCGATAAAAGGCAGGCAAGATGTTAAACATGCCTATAGTCAGGCAGGAAGTGGCGGCTTGATGACATCGGATACTTCTCGTGGCGGAGAAAACTGGGGACGCTTACAGGTTGTGTTAGCAGATCCAGATGCCTTCGATGCCGTCGCATCGGTGCTACGTACCACGGCTATGCGTATTCCGGAACTGGAAGCTCAGATACAACACCCTGAGCTCTTTAGTTTCAAAACACCACTGGAAATTGAGCTGATTGGTTATGATTTAGATCAACTGAAACACACAGCTAATGACTTAGTCGATGCCTTGTCAGAGTCTGACCGCTTTGCAGACCTCAAGTCCAGTTTAAGAGATGGCCAACCAGAGATCAGTATTCGCTTCGATCACCAACGCTTAGCGGCACTGGGCATGAATGCACCAACCGTGGCGAATCGTATTGCTCAAAGAATTGGTGGCACCATTGCCAGCCAATATACAGTCAGAGATCGTAAAGTCGATATTCTGGTAAGAAGCGAGCTAGATGAACGCGATCAGATAAGCGATATTGGTGCCATGATCATCAACCCAGATAGCAGTCACCCCATAGCACTCAGTGCGATTGCTGATGTGACACTCAAATTAGGTCCCTCAGCAATCAATCGAATCAGTCAACAACGGGTTGCCATCGTCTCGGCAAACTTAGCTTATGGGGATCTCAACGAAGCCGTATTAGAAGCCAGACAAATTTTAGATAAACAGACACTACCAGCTTCAATCCAAGCTAGGTTTGGCGGTCAAAATGAGGAGATGGAACACTCATTTCAGTCGCTACAAATTGCCTTAGTGTTAGCCATATTCTTAGTCTACCTTGTCATGGCTAGCCAATTTGAGTCTCTGCTTCACCCTGTGCTTATCCTGATTGCTGTACCTATGGCCATCGGTGGCAGTGTTTTAGGTCTCTATATAACGGGCACCCACTTGAGTGTGGTGGTCTTCATAGGGCTCATCATGCTGGCCGGCATAGTGGTCAATAATGCTATCGTACTGGTGGATCGCATTAACCAGTTACGACAGGAGGGCAAAGAGAAAATGTCGGCCATATCTGAAGCGGCTAAATCTCGTTTACGTCCCATTATTATGACAACCATGACCACGGCCTTAGGCCTATCCCCCATGGCCTTCGGCCTGGGTGATGGCTCTGAGGTCCGCGCACCTATGGCAATCACGGTTATATTTGGTCTTATCTTATCGACCCTACTTACCTTAGTGGTGATACCTGTGTTGTACGCTCTGTTCGATCGTAAGCAGTATTCCCTTAAAGAGATCGAAGAAACTCAAAACACACACCTAGCGATTGAAGGAAGTCAGCCATGAATCTCACCCAATTAGCCATTTCAAGGCCGGTAACCACCAGCATGTTTTTCTTCGCCATTCTCTTATTTGGCTTGGCTTCGAGTCGGTTGCTGCCTTTGGAGATGTTTCCTGGTATAGATATGCCCCAGGTAAACATAGAGGTGCCTTATAAGGGCTCGACGCCAGCTGAAGTCGAGCGTGATATCACTAGTATTTTGGAAGAATCGTTAGCCACCATGGGCGGGATAGAAGAGTTGAGATCCAGCTCTTCACAAAATGGTGCTGAAATTGAGCTCAGAATGAAGTGGGGAGAAAATGTCGCCACTAAAAGTTTAGAGGCCAGAGAAAAAATTGATGCCGTGAGACACCTGTTACCAAAGGATGTTGAGCGTGTATTTATCAGGCAGTTTTCAACCGCAGATATGCCAGTGCTAAATTTAAGAATATCTAGCGACCGTGAGTTATCCGGAGCATTTGACCTGCTAGATAAGCAACTTAAACGTCCTCTGGAGCGAGTTGAAGGGGTTTCTCTAGTGACCCTATACGGCGTAGAACAGAAGCAGATTGAAATAAGGATCAATGCTGATAAGTTGTCGGCCAGCGGCATATCCATCCCCTATCTCCAACAGCGCCTGCAACAGGAAAACTTTATCATCAGCGCGGGGATCTTGAGAGCCAACTCAAGAGTCTATCAAATCTCTCCCAAAGGAGAATTTAGAAACCTAGATGATATCAACACCGTTGTACTCAAACCAGGAATTACTCTTGGCGATATAGCCAATATCAGCTTCTCTCTTCCCGAGCGCTTAGATGGCCGACACTTAGACAAAAACTACGCTGTAGGCTTGGACGTTTTCAAGGAATCAGGAGCTAACTTGGTCGATGTGTCGGCAAGAGTGATGAAAGTCATCGAGGCTGCCAAGCAAGATGAGCAGTTTGACGGCATTAAATTATTCGTTATGGAAGATCAGGCCTATGGGGTCACATCGTCACTGAACGATCTCTTGACCGCTGGGCTAATAGGCGGCCTGCTTTCCTTTGCTGTCCTGTATCTGTTTCTCAGAAACCTGAAGATGACTTTAATGGTGGTAACCTCGGTACCTATCTCTATCTGTATGACATTGGCCGCTATGTATCTGTTAGGTTATAGCCTCAACATTCTCTCTATGATGGGCTTGTTACTGGCGGTCGGCATGCTGATCGACAATGCAGTAGTCGTCACCGAGAGCGTTTTACAGGAGAAACAAAAGAGCTCAAACTCCAGTAAAGAGTCTGACTCTGCGGTACTGACTGGAGTGAACAAGGTGTCACTGGCGGTCCTTGCTGGTACTCTCACTACTGCCATTGTATTTCTGCCCAACATCTTTGGGGTAAAAGTCGAATTGACCATCTTCTTGGAGCATGTGGCTATTGCTATCTGCATCTCGCTCGCAGCATCATTGCTGGTAGCTAAAACCTTACTGCCGCTGATGCTCAGTAAGATGAAAATAGAAGTAGAAACCAAGGAGAAAAAGAGCAAACTACAAAACTACTATCATAAAAGCCTAGATTGGATTTTAACCAGACCACGTACCTCAGGTGTGATATCCCTTATCATTCTTGCATCCACTGCCCTGCCCCTGAGCATGGTCAATCAAGATCAATCCGATGGAGAGGGCAATAATAAGCTCTACATTAATTATCAAGTTGAAGGACGACACAATCTCGATGTCACCGAGGCAATGATCACTAAAATGGAAACCTATCTTTATGCCAACAAAGATAAATTCCATATCGATTCTGTCTATAGCTACTATGCTCCCGACCGCGGTCAATCAACCCTAATCCTTAAGCAAGATACCCAAACCGATATGAAGGAACTAAAGAAAATTATACGTGAAGGTTTCCCTAAGTTTTCTATCGCTAAACCTCAATTTGGTTGGGGTGGCGGTAACAATGGCTTAAGAGTAACCCTGACCGGACGCTCCACCAGTGATCTTATCGAAATAAGCCACAGAGTGATCCCGCTTCTGTCTGAGATTGAAGGCTTAACAGATGTGAGATCTGAGCTTAGTGGAGCCCAGCAGGAGGTGATTATCCAAATTGACCGACAGATGGCCTCTAGACTCAATCTCAAGCTCAATGACATCGCTTCCAGTATATCTATGGCCCTAAGAGGCAGCCAACTACGCTCTTTTCGTCATGATCCCAATGGTGAATTACGCATCGAAATGTCCTTCGAGCAAAAGTGGCGCTTATCACTGGAGAGGTTAAAACAGCTACCAGTGATCAGAATCGATAACCGAGTCTATACCTTAGACAGTTTAGCCAGTATCACTATCTCGCCAAGGTTTGATACTATTCGCCACTATGACAGACAGACAGCCTTGTCTATCGGTGCAAACTTAGATGACCTCACCACTGAAGAGGCCCAGGAAAAAATAACCCAAGTGATGGAAACGGTAAATTTCCCAGCAGGTTATGGCTATTCACTCAGGGGAGGCTTCGAAAAACAAGATGAAGATCAGGCCGTAATGGCCACTAATATGTTGCTGGCTTTAGCCATGATATACATAGTAATGGCGGCACTGTTCGAATCTTTACTGCTACCGACAGCCATAATCACCTCGATTTTGTTTTCTATCACCGGCGTATTTTGGGGCTTGCTATTTACCGGTACATCAATGGGCGTCATGGTCATGATAGGCATATTGATCTTAATGGGAATAGTGGTGAACAATGGCATAGTACTCGTGGATCAGATAAACCAGAAAAATCCCGCTCTCGACAAACTATCGGGAGAAATCAGTCAAGTGTGTATTTCGCGTCTTCGCCCTGTGCTTATGACTGTCGGCACCACCGTTCTCGGTTTATTGCCACTGGCACTGGGTGATACTCAGCTCGGCGGAGGGGGTCCATCATATTCTCCCATGGCCATTGCGATCATAAGCGGCTTAATATTTTCTACCGTAACCAGTCTTTATCTGGTGCCTTTGTGTTACCAAGCCCTGTATAGAATGCGCTACAACGCAGCTGTACGCTTAGGTCGTGCAAATAGCCTTTCGAGAAAGCTCATGCCTTGGGCGTATTAACCTGACAATCTCATTTTAGTCTAATTGAACTGGACACTTTAATTCTGGATAATAGTATCCACTATCGAGTGTAAACCTTAGCCCCAAGATCACTATACCACTAAGTACTTAACTAAAAGTTATCGAGTATTTAGATGGATAATCACTCAGGATGTTTTTAACACTGTCCGTTAACTTTTCGAATGTTTCATATGCGTGACATGATATCCATTCATATTTGATCTTCTTCCAGAGTATTTCA
>JBAHZX010000073.1:0-19247 GCA_037132815.1 Shewanella sp. | reverse complement strand
ACTAAACCGTGATGATCGAGTGATTTCGTAAATGGATAAGTCATAATTTATCTCTTTCAAAAGAGAGTAATAGATCAAAATAAGGGGCTTAGGTCAATGTTTTTTTCTTATTTATAAAACTGGGTTTAAAAATAGTCGACTAGATCACTTTAATTTAATATTTTTATTGGTGCGGAATGACAGTTGTATTAAATTTAATTGGAAAGTTATACGGAATAGAAAAACGAATTAAGGGTAAATCTGTCGAAGAAAAATTCGCAATGAGACAGTCACAAAGCAAGCCTATCGTAACCACATTATATAATTGGCTCATCGAGCATAAAGAAAAAATCCCACCGAAAAGTAAATTGGGAGAAGCGATTAGTTACAGCTTAAACCAATTTGAAAAATTCCAGCGTTATCTTGAAGATGGCAGGTTAAGCATTGACAATAATCGAGCAGAGCGTGCAGTGAAGCCCTTTGTGATAGGTCGTAAGGCTTGGCTATTCTCGTACACCAATACAGGTGCGAATGCGAGTGCAATTTTATATAGTTTGGTTGAAACAGCAAAAGCGAATGATCTTATTGTTCATGATTATATCGCAACCTGCTTGCAGCAGATTGCTGAAAAACCAAATGATATTGATGCGTTGCTACCATGGAATATTAAGCGTAGCTAGGTGCCATTGCCCAGACGCTTACGATACTTGTGCTAAGTATTTGTTAAAAAACAAGTCTCTATTTTGCTACAAAGATGCATTAGACAAAGGCTTGCCGGCGTATTGAAGGTGCTTGTAGGCACATTATTAATGACCGACTAGATGTAACAGGGGCAAGGTGGAGCCTCAAAGGTGCAGAAGCTATTTTAAGATTACGCTCACTTAGATCAAGCGGTGATTTTGAAAAATATTGGGATCATTATAAAGTACAAGAAAAATTACGTAATTATGGTTAACTGGGTATCGAACAAGATGGTGTAATGTTTGAAGGAGCAAGCGAGACAGTCTCAGTCAATGTCTACGAGCGAAATACTGCAGCTAGAAATAAATGCATCCAGCACCATGGCGCTGTCTGTTGTGTATGTAACTTCGATTTTGAGAGAGTTTACGGTGAAATCGGCATAGGATTCATTCACGTTCACCATATTGTGCCATTGCATCAAATCGGTGAGTCTTACGTGGTTGACCCGATCAAAGATCTTCGTCCCGTTTGCCCAAACTGCCATGCCATGCTTCATAGGAAAAATGAAGTAATGACGGTCGATACCCTCAAAAAACTAATTAATACGAGAAAATAAATTGATAATTAAAAAAGTTAAGATTAATGGGTTTCGTAATTTTCAGGATGCAACAGTCCAGTTTAATGACAAAACACTCATCATTGGTGGTAATGATGTTGGTAAAACTAACTTACTTTATGGGATTAGATTACTGCTAGATAAGTCTTTATCAGATCGAGATATAGAGCCTGAGTTAACAGACTTTTTTATCAAAAATGATGGCACCCAAGCTGAAAGCTATTTAATCCAAATTTATTTTTCAGATATTAAAGAAGATGCTGTTCTATCAGCTTTAAAAGGCCATGTAAGTGATGAAGGCGAGTGTGTTGTTTCGCTTACTGCAGACAGAAATACTTTAACTTACCAACTGAACATAGGCTGTGCAGATGATGAACTAGAAATAATACAGTCTAGGTTTTACTTAAGACAGCTAAACTTACGCTACGTAAAATCAAGGCGAGACCTTCAAAAATTTATTCAAATAGAAAAAAAGCAATTACTCAAACAATCACAAAAAATGCTTGATGATGCAGAGCATGATCAAGACCAAGTTGAATTGGCTGTAATATCATCAAAACTTAATGAGATTAATGAAAAAATAGCCGATCTTCATTATGTAAAAGATGCTACATCTGTGGTTAATGAAGAGCTAAAGAAGCTATCTCATTCTTATGGTGAATATAGTGTCCACTTAGATACTGGTGCTATAAAGGTGAATCAGTTTATTGAAAACCTAGAACTTGCAGCATCAACTGCAGGTTCAAAGTTGATGCTTGGCGGAGATGGAAGAAATAATCAAATTCTATTGGCGTTATGGAAAGCGAAGAGCCAAAGGGAGTTTGATCCCGACCATGAAGTTACATTCTATTGCGTTGAGGAGCCTGAAGCTCATTTACACCCTCACCAACAGCGAAAACTTGCAGATTATTTGATTCACGAATTACCAGGTCAAACCATCATCACAAGCCACTCACCACAGATAACTGAACGATATAAACCAGATTCTATAATACGTTTATTCTCAAGTACTGATGGTAGTAAAGCTGCTCAGGAAGGTTGTTCTAAATGCATATCAGAGGCATGGGACAACTTAGGTTATAGAATGAGTATTTTGCCAGCTGAAGCATTTTTCTCTAACTGTGTATTTTTAGTTGAAGGGCCCTCAGAAAAGCTCTTTTACGAAGAGCTAGCAAAACAGCTAGTCTTAGATTTAGATTTCCATAATATCTCTATTCTTAGTGTTGATGGCATTCAATTTAAAGTTTACTGCAATATTTTAGATGCGATGGAGATTCCTTGGGTACTAAGAACTGACAATGATGTTTCAGGTATTAAAAATAGCCTTAATAAAAGAGCCGTAGGGATTAATAGGTGTTTCTCTTTAATGGGTTTACCAAATTCCCCTGACTATCCAGCAGGAACCGAGTCTCAACACTTGATAGTAAATGGTGATTGGAAAAATGCATCAAATCAAATTAATCCTCATGGCATGTACCTTTCTAAAGTAGACCTTGAAAATGACTTGGCTTTGGAGCTTGGGGTTCAGTTATTAGCATATTCGGAAGAAGGCAATATTACCGATGCAGTAAAATACCTACAAAGTAAAAAAGCCATTCGAATGCGAGAGTTCTTGTCAGAAAATACCGCAGCGCTATCTGCCATTGGAGGTGGTGAGTTAGCGAAGCCGATTCATCATGCAATTAAACTGGCAACTAAATAGTATGGCGGACTTTTCGTTTACAGCCGACCAGCAGGCCGCAATAGACTCTAATTCAAATATGGTTATCACTGCTTGCCCTGGCAGTGGTAAAACAACTGTAATTGCAGAGAAAATAAGGAACGAGGTTAATGAACTTCCTGCTTATCAAGGGATCATCGGGATTACATTTACCGTTAAGGCGAGTAAAGAGTTAAAGCAACGATGCAAACGAAATGCTTGTGATACCAAAGCTAGCTTTTTTGGGACAATTGATCACTTTTGCTTGAGCGAGATAATATTCCCATTTTTTGCAAGGGTGATAGATAGAAAAAAAAGATCATTAGAGTGCATTCAGAAAAAAGATATTCCTCAAAACATTAAGGATGAGTTGATCTCAATTCTTGAATATGAGGAAGATATAACCTCAACACTTTTCAACCTCTTTGCCACAGATATAAAGGTACTATTCGACCATGGCTATATTGTATTGGAATTACTCGGAGTTATTGCCACTCATATATTAAGTGAGTCGCATGCTTGCCAAAGATACTTTATTGCAAAATATTGCTCAGTATATATCGATGAATATCAAGATTCCTCTGAACCGCAGCATACCCTCTTCCTAAAATTATTAGAGCTAGGCTTAGTTGGGGTTGCTGTCGGAGATGTTCAGCAATCCATTTATGCTTGGCGAGGCAGTAACCCTGAATTTATAAACGAGCTAACAAATACGCCTGAGATCTTTGAGCACCACATGGTGAATATTAACCACCGTTGCCATCCATCAATTACAAATTACTCCAATCGTTTATATAAACCAGATTGTGATTTATTGCCGACAGATCAGATCAGGGTATATAGACGTAGTTTTAATGGTACGCAAGTGGATGTGGCAGGTGAAATCAATAAGTCGATAAAATTGGCAATGCAAAATGGTTGCGCCAATTCATATTCAGATATTGGCATATTGGTCAGAAATAACATATCACTAGAATTTCTTGAAAATTCTTTAGATGTTCCCTTTAGAATCTTCGATGAAGATCCTTTAGCTGTGCGAAATACTAATGTTTGTAACCTATTCGCTCACCTTTTAAGATTTAGGTTTGATGATAAACACAGATTGAACGATGTAATAGAGTTTTTAGAGAGGCTTTCAAACATTCCTCTCAATAAATTAGCCTTGACCAGAAAAAAAATTTTGCAAGTGTCTGGAAAAGATCGAGAGGATTTATCTACATCTATTATACAAGTGACAGAAACCCTTTTGAGTTTAACTATTAAAGAATCAGATAAAACTATAATTGATAAAATTTGTTTGGAATCAAGGCTACTTAAGCACTACAAACCAATTAATGAAGATGAAGTTCAAGTGATGACACTTCATAAGTCAAAAGGGTTAGAGTTTGAGGTTGTATACCACTTAGATCTATACGATTGGATTCATCCGAAAAGAAAGTTTGTTCAAGGTTGTTACGATGTAGTTTATGACAATTGGGAACAGGAATTGAATTTGCATTTTGTGGGTATAACCAGAGCTAAAAATTATTGTGTTTTAGTTACGAGTAATAGCCGCTTAAATGGTAATTATGATGTTAAACAAGGTAATCCATCTCAGTTTTTGTCATTGCCGGGATTGGATGGTTTGTACCTGTAGCGCAGCAAATTGAACTTACCCCAAAAAATGGCATCTATATATAATTATTATTGAATAAAAATGTGTTATTAACATATAAAATAGTATGTCGGTAAAGTACATGTACTAAACTCAACTATTTGTTATTAAATAACTTAAAGAGTATTAGTATTTAAAGTGGGGCTATAAATATAAGTCCGCATTTTCTGAACGATCGCCAAGGCTAGCAGCCCAAGCAACCTTTTTGGTGATCTCTGGCCTGTATTCACGCCACAGGTAGTTGAGCTCTTTATTCAGTTTTTCAAACCCTTCACGGGTTATTAGATTTGTTTTCAACTTGGTGTTCCTAGCCCTTGCTTACAAATACTGCAATGTTTTTTCGAAAGCATCTAAAGTTGCAACCCCTACTTGGCGATAGCTTAGGTGAATTTTAGCATTTTTCAGGAGCAAGTGAACTTATGGTATCGATGATGATTTCAATAAAACATGAGTATCAGAATGAGAGCGCTAAAAAGCTCTATATTGGCATCTATTTTAGTAATGGCTCCGTCGAGGCGATTTTTTCCCAAAATATTGTGTGATCATTAAGTTAAGTGATTAAAAAAACGGATCACTAAATCAAAGTGTATCGCTTTCACATGCAAGCACACCTTAGCCTGTGGTATCTTGATGCTCATCTAATTCTTTCAATCCAGGCACCACAATACTTTTATGCAAATGACGCAAAACATTGCCCAGATCATTGCTCAAGAACTCAATGTCCGTGAGCAACAAGTTAGCTCGACCATCTCTCTACTCGACGATGGTGCAACAGTGCCTTTCGTCGCTCGTTATCGTAAAGAAGCGACGGGAGGCCTAGATGACACTCAACTGCGTACATTAAACAGCAGGTTGAGTTATCTGCGTGACTTAAATGATAGGCGTAATGTGATCATCTCCAGTATTAATACTCAAGGTAAGCTGACCCCTGAGCTAAAACATGCATTACTTGAGGCAGACAGTAAGACTCGCTTGGAAGATTTATACCTGCCCTATAAGCCGAAACGCCGCACTAAAGGGCAGATCGCCAGAGAAGCTGGCCTCGAGCCATTGGCTGATCAATTACTTAATAATCGTAATACCAATATAGAAACTGAAGCAGCCAAATATATTAAAATAGAAGCGGATTTTTCAACTTGTAAACTCGTGCTTGATGGTGCTCGTTTTATTTTGATGGAGCGCTTTGCCGAAAATGCCACCCTGTTGCAGAAAGTGAGACAACACTTGAGTCAAAACTCTGTGCTAGAAAGTCGGGTGGCTAAGGGGAAAGAGAAGCAAGGATCTAAATTTCGCGATTATTTCGAACATACGGAAAAACTAAGCAAGATACCATCTCACCGTGCATTAGCCATGTTGCGTGGCCGAAATGAAAGCATTCTGACATTGAACATGAATGCGGATCCGGACAATGAGTCGAAGCAAGGCAGCTATTGTGAGGTGATTATAGCCGAACATTTCAAACTAAACCTTGGAACTACTGCTGTGGACTCATGGTTAAAAACCGTAGTCACGGCTACCTGGAGAATCAAGATCGCACTGCAGATGGAAACGGAGTTTATTGCTAAAATGCGTGAACATGCAGAATCTGAGGCGATAAATGTTTTTGCCCGTAATCTTGGCGATCTGTTGATGGCTGCGCCTGCGGGAGCCAAGGCAACTTTAGGACTAGATCCTGGGCTGAGATCCGGTGTGAAAGTGGCCATAGTTAACAATACAGGCAAACTCGTTGCACACTCGACCATCTTCCCCCATGCACCACAAAATCAGTGGGATAAATCGGTACGCACCTTAGCTAATCTTGTCAAAATGCATAAGGTGGAGCTGATAGCCGTGGGCAATGGCACCGCTTCGAGAGAGACGGATAAGCTGGCTGGTGAATTGATTGCCAGTGTCAAAACTGAACGACCAAGCTTAACTAAGATTATGGTGAGTGAAGCGGGTGCATCTGTCTATTCAGCTTCCGAGCTTGCAGCTAATGAATTTCCAGATCTCGATGTATCTATTCGTGGTGCTGTTTCTATCGCTCGTAGACTACAAGACCCTCTCGCTGAGTTAGTTAAGATTGAACCTAAGTCTATCGGTGTAGGCCAGTATCAACACGATGTGAGCCAGAGTCAGCTTTCCCTATCACTGGAAGGTGTTGTGGAAGATTGTGTAAACGGGGTTGGTGTCGACCTGAATATGGCTTCTGCGCCACTATTGGCTCAGGTGGCTGGTCTCAATAAAACATTAGCTCGAAATATTGTTACCTATCGCGATGAGAATGGTCAGTTTACTCAGCGTAAACAACTATTGAAGGTCGCCAGGCTCGGGCCTAAAGCCTATGAGCAAGCTGCGGGCTTCCTGCGTATTGTCAATGGTGATAACCCATTGGATGCCTCTTCGGTTCACCCCGAGGCCTACTCACTGGTTGAAACGATAGCTAAGGCGAAAGAATTAGCAGTTAAGGAATTAGTGGGCAACACTGAATTACTGCGTAGCTTGTCGGCGGAAGAGTTCATCACGGATAAGTTTGGCCTGCCTACTGTGACTGATATCTTAGTTGAGCTGGATAAACCAGGGCGGGATCCCCGTGGTGAGTTTAAAACGGCCACATTTAAGGAAGGCATAGAACAAGTTAAAGATCTTAAGCCAGATATGGTCCTCGAAGGTGTGGTGACCAATGTGACTAATTTTGGTGCATTTGTCGATGTCGGCGTTCATCAAGATGGCCTAGTACACATCTCGTCTTTGACCGATAAGTTTGTCAGCGATCCCCATACCGTAGTGAAAGCTGGCGATGTGGTTAAAGTGAAAGTGATGGACATTGATGTAGAGCGTAAGCGCATCGCTCTTACCATGCGCTTGGATGAAAAGGCCGGTGATAAACCAGCGCCGAGAGCAGCTCAAAGGCCGAATTCAGCTGGCAAAAAATCGAACCAACAGCGTAAGCCTCAACACAAGTCCCAATCTAAACAAACTAATGCAGCCATGGGCAATGCGTTTGCTGATGCGTTTGCTAAACTGAAAAAATAAATGTAAGTACTGATATCGAATAATATGATATTAATATTGTCGATAAAAAACCTTATTTTGTGGTTTCCTGTGGAGAATGTGGAGAGTCGTGACCACTAGCATAGCAAGTTCCTTAATTATATGTGGCTTGGATTCAAATAGTAATCATTATTTAGTTAAAGAAAAAGCGGTGTTAGTTTGCTGAAAGCTTAATTAGTAATATCCTCTATCCAAGTCACAAACCCTGCTAAAAACTCATCTTTATGAGAGACAAAGGGCGCGTGAGAAGCCTTTTTCAGTAAGATATCTTGGTAAAGTGCGTCATTTACAGGCATGAGAGGAGGTACATGCCTGGAGACAAGACCATCTAACCTACCCCATATTCTCAACCAAGGTAGCTTAATTTCATCTAGCTTGGGTCTAAGATCGATACATTGCAGCATTTTTAACCCTTGATCTAGGGCCATGGGCTTGGGAAGAGGTCTTGCGAGTACTAGGCTTCTTAACTGCTTTATATCCTCTTTAACCGTTGGACTACCCATAGCCTGAATTGCCAAGAATCGTTCGATTGTCTTACCGAGATCGGTATGCAAGGACTCACTAAACTGAGACAGGATTTTTGGTGGGATCCCCGGCCATTTTTCCTCTTGCCGAGCCATAAAACAGGGGGATGAAGCTATAGTTACCAGTCCTCTGACCCTATCTGGGTAGTTTAGCGCCGCTAGAGTAGCCAGAAGCCCACCCAAAGACCAACCAGCCCAGATAGCTCCTTCTGGGAGTTGTGATATCAATACCTCTAGCCAATCATTAATATTGCCTTCTATAACGGGGCTATGACCAAAACCAGGCAGATCGACATAGTGCACCCTATACTCAGACAGAGATTGGCGAAGCGGTGTGAAAACCTCGCTATTCATGCCCCAACCGTGAAGCATGACTATTTGGGGAGCCGATAAGGGGCCTATGGATTCTATATATAGTTGTGCTTGACTCACTTATCTACCTATCAGTGGGGAATCGATGAAAACAATTAAGCTCACTAGGCTAAAACATTATGGAGAGACAGGCCTACAAAGGGTCGGAATATGCGTAAAGCAGTGGCTGGCAGCAAGTTTACCCAATCGCTGCTTGATGTGCCATCAAAGTGTAACGCTTCCCGCCACAGGAATCTGTTTTACATGTTTAAATTCTGGTCTCTACCAACAGCCTGTGTGTCTAGGCTGTGGTCGCGGATTACAAATCCAATCCCGGTATTGTGGCGTATGCTTACCGGTTGAGCCTCTGCTGGTTATTTCACCTTGCAGTTATCATCAAGGTTTAGGTAAATGGGTTGGGTTAATTAAGTATCAAGCTCAGTTTGCTGGACTCTCTGCATTATCTGGTGCACTAATCGCACATATTCATAAACTAGAAAACACTGGATTAATCCAGTTTCCTCAGGTTCTGGTGCCCGTACCGCTACATAAACAGAGGCTCAAGTCTCGTGGTTTCAATCAGGCTTGGATCATTGCCGATACTTTGAGTAAACGACTCAATATTCCCATTGAGGCTAATGGTCTGGTAAGAAGTTTAGATACTCAGTCTCAGGCGGGGTTAACCGGTAAGCAGAGACGTATAAACCTTCAAAATGCCTTTCATCTTGATGATGACTTTCCCTATCAGCGCATAGCCTTAATCGATGATGTTGTGACGACGGGCACCACCGCCAAAGAAATAGCCTCCTTGTTCGAGAGGCGGCATATTCATGTACAGGTATGGTGTTTGGCGAGAGCTGAAGCACCTGGACTTTTAGACTAATAGCTGACTCATTAATTATGACTGAGCAGATATTAAAAAGCCCTCAACATTTGCATGTTCAGGGCTTTTTCACGAAATTTGAAGTTTATATTTCGAAAGACGTAATTAACTCGAAAAGATTACTTGCGGTTGTGACGCTTACGCTCATTTTCAGTCAAGTAACGCTTACGAACACGAATGTTCAGTGGCGTAACTTCTACTAACTCATCATCATCGATAAACTCAAGCGCTTGCTCCAATGTCATCTTGATAGGCGGAGTCAGTACTTGTGCCTCATCGGTACCCGATGCACGCATGTTAGTCAGCTGCTTACCTTTCAAACAGTTAACCGTTAAGTCATTTGCGCGAGCATGAAGACCGATAACCTGACCCTCATAAACTTCTGCGGCGTGACCGATAAATAGACGACCACGAGCTTGAAGGTTAAACAGTGCGAAAGTCAGTGCTTTACCGGTAGCGTTAGAGACCAATACGCCACGAGCACGCTGACCGATATCGCCGCCTTTCACTGGACCGTAATGGTCGAATGAATGATAGATAAGACCGGTACCAGAAGTCGCTGTCATGAAGTCAGTTTGGAAACCGATTAGACCACGACTTGGAATGATGAAGTCGATACGTACACGCCCCTTACCATCCAGCTGCATGTCTCGCATGTCAGCTTTACGGATCCCCAGCTTCTCGATAACAGAACCTTGATGCTGCTCTTCAATATCAACAGTCAAGTTTTCGAATGGCTCACACATCTCGCCATCGATCTCTTTAACGATAACTTCTGGGCGAGAAACGGCTAGCTCGTAACCTTCACGACGCATATTTTCAATCAGAATTGACAAGTGAAGCTCACCACGACCAGAAACACGGAAACGATCAGGACTTTCGGTATCTTCCACACGTAGTGCTACGTTGTGTATCAATTCCTGCTGCAGACGCTCAAGGATATTACGTGAAGTCACGTACTTACCTTCTTTACCAGCGAATGGAGAGGTGTTGACCTGGAAGGTCATTGTCAAAGTAGGCTCATCGACAGACAGTGGTTCCAATGCCTCTACGTTAGTAGTAGCACAAACAGTATCAGAGATAAGTAGTTGACCCAGACCCGTGATAGCCACGATGTCACCGGCATTGCCGATTTCGACTTCGTTACGTTCAAGACCCATGTAACCCAATACCTGGCCAACTTTACCGTTACGTTTCTTACCATCAGCACTAACTATAGTCACCTGCTGGTTAGTTTTAATGCTGCCACGTTTGATGCGACCGATACCGATAACGCCCACATAGTTGTTGTAATCGATTTGAGAGATCTGCATCTGCAAATCACCTTCTGCATCAGCATCTGGTGAAGCAACTTTCTCGACAATCGTCTCGAACAATGGCGTCATGTCACCTTCAGAGATATCAGGGTCCAGTCCCGCGAAACCGTTCAATGCAGAAGCATAGACGATAGGGAAATCAAGCTGCTCATCGGTAGCACCTAAGTTGTCGAACAAGTCGAAAACTTGATCGATAACCCAATCAGGACGGGCTCCTGGACGGTCAATCTTGTTAATAACCACAATAGGCTTAAGGCCTAAAGCGAAAGCTTTTTTAGTGACGAAGCGAGTTTGAGGCATTGGACCGTCAACGGCGTCAACAAGAAGCAATACAGAATCGACCATAGAAAGAACGCGCTCAACTTCACCACCGAAATCGGCGTGACCTGGCGTATCCACAATGTTGATACGGTAATCATTCCATTTAATGGCAGTGTTCTTTGCAAGAATCGTGATTCCACGTTCCTTTTCAAGATCGTTTGAATCCATCACCCGCTCAGTGGCTTCTCCTCGAGTCTCAAGGGTTCCAGACTGCGCCAGCAACTTGTCTACCAAGGTAGTTTTACCATGGTCAACGTGTGCAATAATGGCGATGTTACGTAAATTCTCTAACACAGATAAACCTCTTACCATCTATATATTATGGGATAGTTTGCAACGGCCTTAAAATAGCAGTTGCAATAAAAAACGTGTCATTCTACTCTAGCCGAGTGCTCTCGCACAGGATTATTTTTTAGTCAGCCATGAATAGTATGTTTTGTCTGCCTTCGCACCATTCTGGTGTTCGCACCAAAACCGAACGCCAAGCGCACCAATGGAGTGCGAACTTTCATGTATCCCTGTTCGCGACCACTTATGTTTTATTAAAAATCATCATCTTACGATTTTGGCATAAGTTTCGCTTATTAAAAGCCAGAATCATATAACGTGCTATAAATAAGGGCCACCCCCTATCCCTACTCGGAGACTTAGAATGTCAGCTGAATCAGTTTTACAACAACTCACAGAATTAGAAGTTAAGTTTGTTGATCTACGCTTTACCGACACCCGAGGTAAAGAACAGCACGTCTCAATACCTTCCCATCAGGTCGATGCAGACTTTTTTGAAGACGGCAAGATGTTCGATGGTTCATCTATCTCAGGTTGGAAGGGGATCAACGAATCAGACATGGTATTAATGCCAGACCCAGAAAGCTTTGTACTGGACCCTTTCACAGCCGAGACTACAGCCAATATTCGCTGTGACATCCTTAATCCAGGCACCATGACAGGTTACAACCGTGACCCACGCTCTATTGCCAAGAAAGCCGAAGAGTACCTACGTTCTACAGGTATAGCAGATACCGTATTGATCGGCCCAGAACCTGAATTTTTTCTATTTGATGACGTTAAATATGGCACCGATATGTCAGGTTGTTTCTACAAGGTCGATGCCGAAGAAGCTGCCTGGAATTCAGGTACCAGCTATGAAGGTGGTAACATGGGTCACCGCCCAGGTGTAAAAGGGGGTTACTTTCCCGTGGCACCCGTCGATTCTTCACAAGACATACGCTCTGCCATGTGTTTAATTCTCGAAGAAATGGGGCAAGTCGTTGAAGCCCATCACCATGAGGTGGCAACCGCAGGTCAAAATGAAATCGCGACTCGCTTCAACACGTTAACACTCAAAGCTGATGAAGTTCAGGTGCTTAAGTATGTCGTTCATAACGTGGCTCACTCTTATGGTAAGACAGCCACCTTTATGCCTAAGCCTATTGTGGGTGACAATGGCAGCGGCATGCACGTTCACCAGTCACTAGCTAAAGATGGCGTAAATCTATTCGCTGGTGACAAATATGGTGGATTGAGTGAAATGGCCATCTATTATATCGGTGGTATCATCAAGCATGCGCGTGCCATTAACGCTTTTGCTAACCCTGCAACTAACTCATACAAGCGCCTTATTCCAGGTTTCGAAGCACCAGTAATGCTGGCCTACTCTGCAGCTAACCGCTCAGCTTCGATTCGTATACCTTTAGTTCCAAGCCCTAAGGGACGTCGTATCGAACTTAGATTCGGTGACCCAATGGCTAACCCATATTTAGCATTTTCAGCAATGCTGATGGCTGGCCTTGATGGTATCCAGAACAAGATCCATCCAGGTGAAGCTATGGATAAAGATCTATATGATCTACCACCTGAAGAAGCGGCTGAAATACCAACGGTGGCAACCTCCCTTCAGAATGCACTCGAGTGTTTGGATGCAGATCGCGAATTCCTGACTCGCGGTGAAGTATTCAGCGATGATTTCATTGATTCATACATCGCACTTAAATCTGAAGATGTCGAACGTGTTAGTCAGACGACTCACCCTGTCGAGTTCGAGCTTTATTACAGCTTATAAGCTCAATAATAAACCATAACTGCTGAATAATTAGCTCATATTTAAAAGCCCTAAACATTGTTTAGGGCTTTTTTATTGCCTTTTACCCCAATGTTTTATCTGTCCATAAACATAAATATCAAAAAAACCTTCTAATATGATCCGTTTTGCTTTTAAATTAAACATTATGTTAGCTTGTTATCTGTATCAGATAGAAGGAACGATCATGTCGATAAAAAATCCATCTCGTTTTCGCATTATGCTCACCACTGTTGCTCTCATTTTATTGGGAACACTCGATGTCAGCGCTAATACTATAGAATGGCCACAGGAAGTCACAGATAAAGAGGGGACGATTGTTGTTTATCAACCCCAACCTGAATCTCTTTCCGGAAATATCCTCCAGGGACGTGCGGCTATGTCACTTGAGCTTATCGATAAAGAATCCCCAATATTCGGTGCTTTCTGGTTTAGTGCTCGTATCGATACCAATAACGACAGTGCTACCGTCAGAAATGTAAGCGTCACCCGAGTAAGGTGGCCTGATTCTACGGAGGCTGATGAGCAGAAATTTACCCAAATAGTAGAAAAAGCACTCGCAAGTAGTACTTTTGAAATATCTATGGAACGCCTATCTGCCAGTCTTGCCAATGCTCAGCAAGAGAAAAAAAGCCTCCGAGCCATTAAAAATGAAGCTCCTAATATCATTTTCCGTCAACAACTCAGCGTTTTGCTGTCATACGATGGCCCCCCTCAATTTAGAGAAATAGAAAATAGCCCCTACGAGCGTGCGTTGAATACACCGTTTGCTGTTGCCCGCAATACTAAAACCAACAAGGTTTATCTCAGCAGTGGTACATTCTGGTATGTCGCAGACAACCCAATGGGACCGTGGCAGGTAACTGAATATCCCCCTGAAGATCTGCTGAAAATGATCCCAAATCCTGACCAAACAAGCGCCACGATTTCGGGGCCTCCTTCTGTGATAGCCGTGGATAAACCCAGTGAACTCGTAGCAACTAACGGTAAGCCACAGTGGAAGAGTTTAACCCAAGGAAAGCTCCTCTACGTCAGCAATACAGAGACGGCGTGGATAAGAGAAACGTCATCTGGTGACATGTACCTACTTCTCTCTGGACGCTGGTTTAAATCCAAAAATGAATCAGGCCCTTGGACGTTTATCCGCGGTGATAAGCTACCAACCAGCTTTAGTGATATTCCTCCAGAATCAGATATTGGCGGCTTGAGAGTCTCCGTTGCCGGTACAACAGAAGCCAACCAAGCCATTCTCGATGCACAGATCCCTCAAACTGCAGCCATTAAGCGTAGTGAGGCTAAACTGAGCATTACTTATGATGGGGACCCTAAATTCCAATCAATTCCTGGCACCCAGATAGCTTACGCAATTAACACTGGAACACAGGTGTTAAAAATTAATGGCCAATATTATGCGGTCGACAATGGGGTTTGGTTCACCGCTAGCTCGGCAATGGGTCCATGGAAAGTCGCAGATAAGGTTCCCACCGATGAATTGGCCAAGATCCCACCAAGTTCGCCAGTCTATAACACCACCTATGTAGAAATATACGATTCTACACCTGAAGTCGTATATGTAGGCTACACCTCTGGCTATATGTGGTCTTATCCCTATTATGGTGTTCCTGTCTACGGCACAGGCTGGTATTACCCACCTTACTGGGGCCGATACTACCATCCTCGCCCACCGACTTGGGGCCTACATGTTGGCTACAACCCATGGACAGGGTGGAACGTCGGCGTAAGTTGGAGTAATGGCTTCTTTAGCGCTGGTGTTGGTTGGAATGCGGGCTGGGGTAACCACTACCATCCAACTCGCTGCTGTGGTAGTTACTACGGTGGCGGTCATCGTCGACCAGTAGTGATTAATACAGGTGATATCAACATTGGTAATAGCGTCAGCATCGGTAATCGAACCCATATTTCCAATAATATAAGTAAAAATAACAATATTTCGGGCAATCGAGTAAATAGAAACAACCTCTATAATACATCGAGTAATCGGAACCGTAACGCCAATCCGGCTAAGCTTAATCACAAACTTAAGCGAGCAACTCATAATAGCAACCGTAACAATAACGTTTTTACCGACAAGAATGGCAATCTGGCTCGGGATAACAAGGGGCAGTGGCAAAAGCGAGATAAGGGCAGTTGGACTACCATGCCTAAGGTACATCAAAAAGTCGATAATGGTTTAAGCCATCGCAATAGCAGCATATCTAAGACGATGCCAACCAAGACCAAAAATATAAACCGCCAGATGAATAACCGTAACTTAGATCGTGAAGGGCTAAATCGTTCTCGCAATGCCCGTCAGCACGGCATGATTAGAGAAGGTAGAAGAGGACGTTAGTAACGGAAATTGTACTTAGCTAAAACACAGGCCTATATTTACCTATAGGCCTGAAATTTTAATAGCCATTAACCTTTTTCTATACCCGTTCCACTTCAAAGTGCAGGTTTCAGAGCAGACTGAGCGAATCCAAGAGATGAAAAGATACCAAATAATTTACTTATGATTTTTGACTGAAAAAAAGCTAATCTTAGAGGGCATACAAATATGTAATAAGGGAACTTCTATGCGCTTTTACTTGATGGCTTTGCTATTACTTTTTACCCTATTCGCTCAAGCCACGGTTTACAAATGGGTAGATCAAGACGGCAAGGTGCACTATTCTGACAAACCTATCGAAAACTCGGAAGTAGTCGAATTTAATAGCAATACTCAAAACCAGATCAAGTTTCATACACCGAAGGATTACTCTTCGGCCACCAATGACATTCAAGAGCCACTTACTGAATATTATAACTTGAGTATCAGCTCCCCCGTTGAAGAGGAAATCATTAGGAATAACGAAGGTAAAATCACAATCATAGCCATGATGTCCCCTGACTTAAAGGCTAAACATGTTTTAGTACTTTTAATGGATGGGGTCATTGTTAGCCCTTCACAAACTAGCACGATATTTAGTCTTAAAGATATTGACAGAGGCGAGCATAGCTTCGTAATCAAGGCTATTGCACAAAACGGCAAACAACTTGCATCAACATCTCCAAGAAAAATATATCTTCACAGAGCAATCATTACTCGCCAGGCAACACCAAACATTTTAAACGGTGGAAACTAAAAAGGCGTCTATTTTAGATAGTTAGGACACATCTATAAGTAACACTCTCAGTGATAGGTATTGCACAGCGCATCAAAGTAGCGCACTGTAATGGTGCGTCTAACTTGCTGGGAGTCCTAATGGATCTAAAACACCTGTTCAATAACCTTGTTACATCGGTCATGGTCATCGATGTTGATCTTAGGTTGTGTTATGCCAATGCGGCTATGGAGCAGTTATTAGGTGTCAGCAGTCATCGCTTAACTGAGCACCCTCTTGCAGATAACTTTCAAGCCTTAGGTGTCAGCACACAAATACTTAGCAATGCAATCAGGGACCATCAAGGGTTAACCATTAATACCGCATCACTAGTGACACTAGACAACCAACATCATACCGTGGATATTACCTTGACCCCATTAGAGGAAGAGCGAGGATTAAGTATACTTGAATTGAGACAAGTCGATCAGCAACGCCGAATTCATCAGCAATTAACTCTCGATGCCCAACAACAGGCAGCACAATATCTAGTACGAAATTTAGCACATGAAATAAAGAATCCATTAGGTGGGCTCAGAGGCGCAGCACAACTACTTTCTCGCGAACTACATGACCCTGAATTAATTGAATTCACCGACATGATTATTGAACAAGCTGATAGATTAAGGAATCTCGTCGACCGCTTACTTGGGCCTCAGAGGCCCAGCCAACATTCACTGCAAAATATTCATGAAGTCATTCAAAAAGTACTTCAACTTGTCACTATGACGTTACCAAAAAACATACTGCTCAAGCAGGACTACGACCCCTCTATTCCTGATATCGATATGGACCCAGAACAGTTACAGCAAACGATACTCAATATTGTGCAAAATGCAGTTCAGGCATTGGAAGGGATCACTGGCAATATAATCATAAAAACACGCACCCAGCATCAAGTGACTATTGGCAACCAGAGGCATAAGGTTGTGATTGCCATATCTATTATTGACAATGGCCCAGGTATTAAACCAGAACTCATGGATACCTTATTTTATCCTATGGTGACAGGTAGAGATCAAGGTTCAGGCTTAGGTTTATCCATATCCCACAACTTTGCCAGATTACATGGCGGTAGAATAGATTGTCATTCTAAACTGGGAGAAACTGAATTTACAATTCTACTGCCAATACAAGCCAAAATAAGCAACATTGATAAAGAAAAAGAATAAACACATACCAATAAAATTTGAATATCATCACGGGAGAACAATATGACAGAGCAAGTTTGGGTACTCGATGACGACAGTTCGATTCGTTGGGTAGTGGAAAGAGCGTTGAAAGGGGCGAAGATTTCATCAGCAAGCTTTGCAGCAGCGGAATCTCTCTGGGAAGCTCTAGAAATGTCGCAACCTAAGGTTATAATCTCCGATATACGCATGCCAGGTACAGATGGACTCACTCTATTAGAACGGATTCAAGCTCATTATCCTAATATCCCAGTCATAATAATGACCGCTCATTCCGATTTAGATAGTGCAGTGAGTGCTTATCAGGCTGGAGCCTTCGAATACATGCCTAAACCATTCGATATTGATGAAGCCATAACCCTAGTCGAACGAGCATTAACTCACTCTACAGACCAAACCGTAGAAAAAGTTGAAGATATACAAGTTAAAGCCCCTGAAATTATTGGTGAAGCACCCGCTATGCAGGAGGTTTTTCGAGCTATAGGCCGCCTATCACGCTCTTCTATTAGTGTACTCATCAATGGACAATCTGGCACAGGTAAAGAACTGGTTGCCAGTGCTCTGCATAAACACAGCCCACGAAAAGACAAACCATTTATTGCTATCAATATGGCAGCCATTCCCAAAGACCTGATCGAGTCAGAACTTTTTGGCCATGAGAAGGGGGCGTTTACTGGTGCAGCAGGAGTAAGGCAGGGTCGATTCGAACAAGCTAATGGTGGCACACTGTTTCTAGATGAAATAGGTGATATGCCTATGGATGTTCAGACCCGATTACTCAGAGTATTAGCAGATGGTCAGTTTTATCGCGTCGGCGGACACTCTCCTGTACGAGTCGATGTAAGAATAATCGCGGCAACCCATCAAGACTTAGAGCTGTTAGTACAAAGTGGTGGCTTCAGAGAAGATCTTTATCATAGGCTCAATGTAATTAAAGTCCACTTGCCCCCATTATCACAACGAAGAGAGGACATCCCTCAACTCGCCAGACATTTTCTTTCATCGGCCGCGAAAGAGATTGCCGTCGAACCTAAAATTCTTACCGCAGAGACAGCCAAAAAACTTTCAGAACTGCCTTGGCCAGGCAATGTACGCCAACTAGAAAATACTTGCCGCTGGCTAATGGTTATGGCATCGGGACAAGAAATATTACCTCAAGATCTTCCTCCAGAACTTATCAAGGAGCAAAACCAGCTCATAACTCAGTCTTTGGCAGATCCATCAAATTGGCAAGAGTCATTAAAACAGTGGATTGGTGACCGACTCACGGCAGGTGAAAATAATCTTCTTACTGAATTACAACCTGCATTCGAGCGAATTCTTCTGGAAACCGCTCTCGCCCATACCAATGGCCATAAACAAGAAGCCGCTAAACGACTCGGTTGGGGAAGAAATACCCTCACCCGAAAGCTCAAAGAGCTGTCTATGGATTAATTCCTGTGGCATTAAAAGTGCCAACTAATAAAATTATCAAAATATAGTGATATAGCCGTTCGACTTAAAAATGCAAGTTTCAAAGCAGACTGAGCGGATCCAATTCAAGGCACATTGTCTTTTAATGCTGGGTTCCCTTATAAGTCACTTATTTCAAAAGAGGCAACCCAGAAGTAGACTTGCTCAGGCGCTCCCATTGCACATTCTCATGCATCGCGATCACCTAATACCATCGATGCCGATCACTTTTCGGTCAAAATGGTATTGAGTGATCGGCTTGAATAGTATCGTTCGATTTTCATACTTTTTGTCTAGCCAGTAGGTGTTTTTAACCGTTATTCTT